>CANQFO010000010.1 GCA_947599755.1 uncultured Bacilli bacterium | reverse complement strand
TTTATAATAATCTAACACTTTTTATTTTGCAATATTTTTTTAGAGATAAAGACTTTTCGTCAGAAATTTGGTACAATTCCAATAATATATTTAATATTAGTTATAATATGCATAATTATTTTATCATTGATGTCTTACAACGGAATTATAAGTCTACTTCCTACTTTAGCTGTAAGTTTATATAGCATAGCTTTATGGCAAAAAAATTTAACTATAACAAGAATTACTGAAATAATTTCTTGTTCACTCTTTATAATATATAATATTAAAGTTTTAGCAATAAGTGGTTTACTATCAACTTTTATTGAAATGTTTTCAGCTATAGTAGCTATATATAAATTTGATATAAAAAATATAGGAGAAATTAAAAAATGGATAAATATATAATAGTAACAACATTGTGTGATAAAGAAGAAATATCAAGTAAGATAATAGATACATTACTTGAAAAAAGATTAGTATCTGGGTGTCAGATTGCGAAAGTTCACTCTAAATATTGGTGGAATAATCAATTAGAAGAATGTGATGAGTACAAATTAGAATTTAGGACAACAGAAAGTAAATTCTCAGAAATTGAGAAGGAAATAAAGAAAATTCATAATTATAAAGTTGCTGAAATTTCAAGTTTTGAAATAAAAAATTCAAGTAGAGAATTTTTAAATTGGATAGATGAAAATATAAAATAAATACCAAAATCCGTCATATATCAACTGTGCTATATGGAATGGAAACACTTTAATAAAACCTTATAAATAAAGGAAATTATCTGATTTTAATCTTTCATATTTTTATTAAATAATGGTTAAAATATTAAAAAAATATTAAGATGATAGTAATTTTAGTATAATTTATATTAGGAATTAGATAGGTGATTACGACATTTAACCCTCATAAAATCATACATTTGAGATTCATTATATTTAACTATATAATTAACTTGGAGTGTGATTTAATGGATAAATATAATTTAAAAGAATTAGAGGAAAAACTTAACAGATGTAAAAATATGAAACTAGAAGATGTAACTTTAGATGATGTAGATGAAATAAGTTCTATAAAAATAGATAGAAGAAAATCAAGTAATGAAAGAATATTAGATTTTATTATGAAAGTAAAAAATCCTTATATATTTAAAGTAAATGGCAAATTAGTAAGAATTAGTTTTTCTGATACAGATAAAACTGCTGAAGATTGTATAACTAATGTCTTAAAGAGTTTATATAGATAATAAAAAAGGAAGTGATACAAATGGACAATTTTATTTGCAAAGCTGCTAATAGAAAAGAATTATTAAAAAGATGGGATTATTTGGTTGAAATACATTCAGGAAACAATAAATGGATTGAATTTAAAGAAAATGCGCTCAAACATTTTGATGAGAATAGCACTATTTCCTATTTAGGATTTTTAAATAATGAAATAATATGTGAGATAACTGCTTATATTAAAAATTCTGCATTTATAGGAGATATAAGCGAACCCTCAGGTTTATTAAGTGATAGTATGGCTTATTTGGCTGCTTTTAGAACTAATAAAGAATATGAAGGAAAAGGATATTTTAGCAAATTATATAGATTTGTTGAAAGTGATTTAAAAGAAAGAGGATATACAGAATTATCTTTAGGAGTAGGTCCAGAAGCTGTTAGAAATATTGAAATATATTTTCATTTAGGATTTAGAGAATATATCAAAACTTTAATTGAACAAGAGCAAGATCAAGAAGATGTAATACTTTTTTATAAGAAGAAAATATAGGGAGGAAGTGACTTAAATGGAAAATAAACAAAATCTAACCAACATTAACTGGTATCCTGGACATATGGCTAAAACTAGGCGTGAAATTGGTGAAGTGTTAAAATTAATTGATATTGTGTATGAGGTTATTGATGCTAGAATGCCTATATCTTCTAAGATTATTGATATGGATGATATGATTAAAGGCAAACCTCGTATTTTGATTATGACTAAATACGATTTGTGTGATCAAGTGGAGACGAATAAATTTATTGAGTATTATGAATCTTTAGGTTATATCGTTATTCCGGTTGATTTAATGAGTGGTTTTCAAGTGAATAAAATTGTTCAATCTAGTAAAGAAATATTTGCAAAAAAAGAAAAGAAGAGAATGGAAAAAGGAATGAACTCTCGTAATATTCGATCTTTAATTGTTGGAATACCTAATGTTGGTAAATCTACTTTAATTAATCGTTTGGTTGGTAAAAAAGTTGCTGGGGTTGCAAACAGGCCTGGATTTACTAAAAATCTTTCTTGGATTCGTATTCACAAAGATATTGAACTTTTAGATACACCAGGAATTTTATGGCCTAAATTAGATGATCAAGAGGGCGCTTGTATTTTAGCAGCGTTGTCTTCTATAAAAGAAGAAATTTTAAATGTTTCTGAAATTGCTTGTTTTATTTTGAGAAAAATGTTTGAACTTTATCCAGAAAGATTGAAAGAAAGATATGGGATTTTTCAATTAAGTGATGATTTTGTTGAAGAATATGAGTTGATTGCTAGGAGGAGAGGAGCACTACTTCGTGGTGGAGAAATTGATTATGATAAGGTTTCTAAAATAATTATTCAGGATTTAAGGAATGGTTATTTAGGAAAAATTACACTTGATCGCTTAAAAAATGAATGAAAAACTTTAGAAGAGTGAATAAAAAGGAATCTTTATTTTCTTTTTTCTTTGTTTTAAGTGTGGTAAAATGATATTGGTTGAGGGATGAAGATGAAAAAGGAAGAAATTATTCATAAATTGAATGAATTAAAGTTAGATAAAAATGAATGGATTGTAATTGGTGGAGCAGCACTTGTTTTACAAGATGTAATTTTGGAAACACAGGATATTGACTTGAGCTGTTCTAAAGAATGTTATGATGCACTGGATTGGAAAGAAAAAGAAGGCTATTTTCAAACACCAATTAAGTATTTTGATGTTTTTGAAATAGGTTGTTCTTTTTACGATTTAACGAAAACCACTCTTATCTTTGGATTTAGAGTTTATAATTTAGAAGCAAGTTATGAATTAAAAGTTCTTGAAAAGAAAAAGAAAGACAAAAAATTAATCGAGAAATTAGATTTGATTTTGTGTCAAAAGAATAATTATCGTTATGAGAAAAAATTAAGAGATCAAGGAGTTTCTTTTATTGC
The DNA here is from genome assembly GCA_947599755.1 of uncultured Bacilli bacterium. Lineage (GTDB taxonomy): Bacteria > Bacillota_I > Bacilli_A > RF39 > UBA660 > CANQFO01. Next base: position 19,062 of record CANQFO010000010.1, on the reverse strand, counting down.
TGGTGTGGATGAAGTTGGCAGAGGTCCCTTAGTTGGTCCAGTTGTTGCAGCTTGTGTAGTATTGCCTGAACATTTTTCGTTAGAAGGGCTTACAGATTCTAAGAAAATGACCGAGAAAAAAAGAAATGAGTTGTTTGAAAAAATTCAGCAACAAGCTTTGGGAATTGGTGTTGGTATTATTAGTGAAAAAGTAATTGATGAGAAAAATATTTATGAAGCAACCAAACTAGCAATGAAAGAAGCAATTGAAAAATGTAAAAAAAAGTGTCAAATTGATCATATTTTAATTGATGCAATGCCTCTTTCTTTAGATATTCCTACTACTTCGATAATTAAAGGAGATATAAAAAGTATTACGATTAGTGCTGCTAGTGTTATTGCTAAAGTTACGAGAGATCAAATGTTATATGATTTAGATCGAAAATATCCCATGTATGATTTTTGTCATAATAAAGGATATCCTACAAAAAAACATTTGCAAGCTATCTTAAAATATGGTATTTTAGATGAACATAGGCGCAGTTATGGACCAGTAAAAGAATATTTAGAGAATAGTAGATAAAGATAGATAATATATTGATAGAAAAGGGTAATGGTGATAATGTAATGTTTGATGATTTTTTTGCAGTAAAATTGCATGGAAAAAAAGCAATCAATTTGAAAGTTTCTCCTAAAATGTTGTTTTCTAAAACTGGAAAGGATAATCTTTCTATTTCTTACCTCGTTCGAAAAAGCAAAAGTAATATAGAGTTTAGAAAAAGAGTGGAAAAAGAACTTCTTTTTCGTACTACTTCAAATTTTCATGATTTCAGTTTATTGATGGGGCTATATTTTGGTGTATTTAATTTGTATGGATATATGTATATTGATTCAAATTTAAAAAAAGAATTATTAAAAGGAGAACCCTCTTTTTTTAAAACAAAAAAATTTTTAGATAATTATGAACAAGAAATTTTTTCTTATTTAGAAAAAAAATATCATTTAGATTTTTCTGATTATAAACAGATATATCAACAATTGTTTACTGTTTCTCCTGATTCATTTTATTCAGATGCAATATATCAAGATATTGGAAAGATAATTATGGGAAATCAATTATATCATCAAGATCATCCTCAAGATAAAAGAGTTTTAGGATGTGAAAAGTTAATTTCTTATTTTGATCAAAAAAATCAAACCGATTTAGAAAAAAAATGTGTAGAATATAAATGAGTAGTATAAAGCAAAATAAAAGGATGTGTTGAGTAATGAAAAATTTAGTAATAGTGGAAAGTCCTAGTAAGAGTAAAACAATCGAAAAATATTTAGGAAAAGAGTATAAGGTTGTTTCTTCTAAAGGACATATTCGTGATTTAGCAACATCGGGCTCATATGGATTAGGTGTAGATATTGAAAATGGCTTTACTCCTAATTATGTTCCCATAAAAGGAAAAGGCTCTATTATTAAAGAATTAAAAAAAGATGTGAAAGATAGTGATATGGTTTTTCTTGCAAGCGACCCTGACCGTGAAGGAGAAGCAATCGCTTGGCATTTAAAAGATGCTCTGGGAATTAAAGATAATCAGTATAAACGAGTATTATTTCATGAAATTACTCATGATAAAGTGATTGATGCAATTCATCATCCTACAGTTATTGATGATAATTTAGTAAAAAGTCAAGAAACAAGAAGAATTCTCGATCGAATTATTGGGTTTCGTTTATCAAAATTATTACAAAATAAAATTGGTGCAAAAAGTGCTGGAAGAGTACAAAGTGTTGCACTGAAATTGATTGTGGATCGAGAAAGAGAAATTCAAGCTTTCGTAGCGGAAGAATATTATACGATTATTGCTAAATTTCCAGAATATGATGCAGAACTATTTCGTTATAAAGAAGACGATATTGAACTGAAAAGTTGTGAAGATGCAAATTTGGTTTTGTCTAAATTAAAAGATGTTTATACAGTAGAAAGTGTAGAAAAAAAAGAAAAATCTAAAAAAAGTAAATTTCCTTTTATTACCTCTACCTTACAACAAGAAGCTTCTACTAAACTTGGGTTTTCGGCCAAAAAAACAATGAGTATAGCGCAAAAACTTTATGAAGGAATTGACTTAGAAAGTGAGACAGTTGGATTAATTACTTACATGAGAACAGATTCTGTTCGTTTATCTGATGATTTTATTGCTCCTGCAATGAAATATATTGAAGAAAACTATGGCAAAAATTATATTGGTTATGTAAAGAAGGGAAAGAAAAAAGAAAATGTTCAGGATGCCCATGAAGCAATTCGTCCTACTAGTATTTTAAGAGAACCATTAAAAGTAAAAAAGTATTTATCTTCAGATGAATTTAAATTATATAGTTTAATCTATAAAAGAACACTTGCATCGTTAATGGCAGATGCTAAAGTGAATCAAACTGTTGTGATTTTAGATAATTGTGATTATAAATTTAAAACAACAGGTCAAGTTCTTTTATTTGATGGATATTTGAAGGTTTATCGAGATTATGAGACGAATGAAGATAAAATTTTACCAGAGATTTCTGAGCAAGATGAATGTGTTGCGTTAGATGTAGTTTCAGAACAGCACTTTACAAAACCTCCTGCTAGATATTCTGAGGCGAAATTGATTAAGGAAATGGAAGATTTAGGAATAGGACGTCCTTCTACATATGCAAAAACAATTGATACAATTCGTGATCGTGGGTACGTTGTGATGGAAGATAAAAGGTTTGTTCCTACAGAAATTGGAATTGAGACTACAGATAAATTACAAGAATTTTTTAGTGATTTAATTAATGTTGAATATACTAGAGATATGGAAGAAGAATTAGATGAAATTGCTTTGGGAAAATTAGTATGGAATCATGTTTTAGCGGATTTTTATCAATTGTTTGAGCCAAGAGTAAAAGTAGCGTTTAATGATATGGAAAAAAAGGCTCCTGTTGAGACAGGAGAAAAATGCCCAGAATGTGGTAGCCCTTTGGTAATTCGGAAAGGTCGTTATGGTGATTTTGTTGCTTGTTCGAATTACCCTAATTGCAAATACATAAAAAAAGAGTCTAATGATTCTTTAGTGATTATGGATTGTCCATTATGTGATGGGAAAATTGTAGAACGAAAAACTCGTCGGGGAAAAATATTTTATGGATGTGATCATTATCCAAAATGTAAGTTTGCATCTTGGGATAAACCGATCAAGGAAAAATGTCCGAAATGTGGAAAGATTTTAGTTGAACATAATGGTAAAATTCAATGTAGTGAATGTGATTATCATAAAGAAAAAGAAGTAGATAAGGATTAGTTTAAAGAAAATAGGACAAATCATAGGATAATTTAGTAAGATATAGAAAAAAATACGTCTACTTTAAGCTCCTCTAAACATTTATATTTACATTTTCATGAAAATATGGTATAATATCAAACAATTTAGAGGGGGAGGCTATATGAGAGCTAGATTAATGTATTCTAATGAGGCAAAAAAAGTAATATTAGAAAGTATGGAATTAAAGGACTTAGATCAATTAACTTCATCTCATTTTGCTAATCAGAAAGATATTCTATCTTGTCCAAAATATCAAAAAATGATAGGAAATGATTCTTTAGATGGAGAAGTTTATATTGGTTATTCTCTTAGTGATTTGCCAATATCTTTAATGGAAGATTACCCATTAAATGTGGATTTTTTCGAAGAGCAAAAATTAGATGTGGTTGCTTCATTAAAACGTCCTGTACAGATGACTTTTATGCAAGATATTCTTATCTTGCTAAATGATCCAAATTGTGCAACACAATTTTTTGAACAATTTTCTTCATTTTTTGATGAAAGAGATCGATTCTATTATTATCAAGGAATTCATTTAGAAGATCCAAAAATTACAGTAAAAGCATTTGAACCGTTATTTCATTCTATGTTTCAAAATGAAGAAGGGTATTTCTTTACTCGAGTGTTAAGAAATTTTATTTTAGAAAACTGTATATCAGAAGATTGTAAACAAAAATAGGTTACAATCTTTTTTATTTAAAATAAAAGTATAGACAAAGGTCATCAATAGTTGATTATGAATTGGATAGGAAATTTTTGATTAATTAATCTTTTTGGAAGTGCTTGACAGTAAAAATATTCATTTGATATAGTAAAAAAGAAAAGGATTTGGTTGTGTTTAGTGCTGATGATAAAAAACTAATTTTTCATTAGGGATGTGGTTTTTTGGAAAAGTATTTTCTTGTTGCTAGAGATATTCATACCAATCAATTTTCGATTATCAAGTTGAATGATTCTTGGTATTTAGATAAAGAAAAACCGTTATATCAATGGCATCGCAATCATGATCTTTTTGCAATTGATTTGGTAACTATGCGTTTTTCGAATGCAACAGAAATGATTGAAAGAATGAATAAAAATGGTTATCTTTTTAGTAAAGATGTTGATTTATTTATTGCAAAAAGAATTCATTCTCAAGGTAATATTTTTCTTAAGACCTATGAAGTAATGTATCAATTTAATCCACAAGAACGATTCAATCTATTCCGAAAAATTGCAACGTCTTTTGTTCAAAATAATGTTGATTGTTTTCTTGAAGATAGAAAATTAGTTTATAATCAGTTTTGTACCAAAATGTTTTATTCTCATCAGTTTTCTCGATTTGTTTATATGAATTATACAAATATTCCCAAGAAGATTGTGGATTACTTTTATTCTTTGCCTCCTTTGGAATCACCAAATTATTCTATTTTATATAAAAAATCCTGGCTTTTGGATAATTATCCGACAATTCGAAGTATAATTGAGTCCTTTAATCGATTTGATCAACAAGATCAAATACAAGAGAGTCTAATGGAACAAAAAAGAATTCAAAAAGATCGTTGTTTGATTTTTGAACGATTATGTAGGGTAATGGATCCTTCTTTTATTGAAGGACAATTAGATTTGCTAGATTTTTTTGAAGATAAGTCAGTGGATGAATGTTTGATATCTGATATAGATGTTACGAAGACTAATTATATTGTTTCTGATTCTTTAAAAAAAGAGTATATTTTTAAAACGATTGATCAACTTAGTTTAGATATTTTTTCTGTTAATAAAAAGGGAGTTTTTATTCAAACAAATTTAATTTCTTCTGATTTAGATTTAAAAGAGCACCTTGAAAATTCTTTGGATTCATCTTTTTTATCTTTAATTTATTTTTATGTTTTGCATCATTTGCAGTATCAATTTGCTTATCAGAATAATTATAATACAATTCATTTAGAAAAAGAGTTAAGAATTGATCGAGAAAAAATTCAAAATCAAATAAAAAATAAACGTAAGCTTTCTCAACTTTATGAATGGTGTAAGTTATATCAAAAATTGTTATGTTCTTCTAATAGTGAGGTGAAATCTTTTGAAAAAAGATGCAATGAAGTATATTGATTCTTATTTGGATTATTTAATTTATCAAAAAAATTATTCTGATTATACGGTTAATAGTTATCGTAGTGATATTTTAGAATATCTTTTGTTTTTAAAACAAGAACAATTAGATTTTTTTCATGTTGAATATTCTGATCTTCGTTTTTATCTTGCATATTTAAAAGATAAGAAGCATGCTCATCATTCTTCTATTGATCGAAAACTTAGTGCTTTGAGAGGACTTTATCATTATTTAGCTAATGAAAAGGTTGTTTCTTCTAATGCATTTTCTCTTATACATGGATTAAAAAAAGAAAAAAAATTACCTCGTTATTTTGAATATAATGAATTGGAGGCTTTGTTTCAGATTCCAGATATAACTACTCCGATTGGACAGCGCGATCGATTAATAATAGAAATGCTTTATGCTACAGGTTTACGAGTAGGAGAGTTAATTCATATTAAATTTTGTGATATTGATTTTTCTGAACATTGTATTCTTATTTTGGGTAAGGGAAATAAAGAACGTTATGTTCATTATGGAGATTATTGTGAAGAAATTTTGCAATTATATTTGAAGGATGGCTATTTAAAATTGAATGTGAAGAATGAAGAATATTTATTTTTAAATTCTCATGGTAATGTAATTACTGAGAGAGGAATTCGTTATATATTGGATCAAATTATTCAAAAAACTAGTCTTTCTAAAAAAATTTCTCCTCATATGCTACGACATAGTTTTGCCACTCATTTATTGAATGAAGGATGTGATTTATTAACCGTTCAAAAATTATTGGGTCACGAAAGTATTCGAGCAACGCAAGTTTATACTCATGTTACTACTGATCGTTTAAAAGATGTTTATTATCATAGTTTTCCTAGAGCAAAAATGGATAAATAAGTTTCATTGATGGAAAAAATTATTTTTCTTGGAATAGTTCTTTTCAATTGAACAAAATTTGATATAATAAATGGTAATGGAGGGATTTTGGGATGAAGGATTATGGATTAGATGTGGAAGTTATGATTAGTAAAAAATGGTTATTAGAGAATTCTCTTAATAAAGAAACGATTCGTTTAATTAATCGATTTCTATTAGGAAATTCATTAAGTTTGGAGGAGTATCAATTTCTTTTGGGTCAGATACAAAAGAATGCACAGTATGAACTATCTTTTTCTCAGAAATTCATTCCTTTACAAAAAGATATGTTATTACGTTTAAAATCGTATTTTTATCAATTTGGAGATGAAAATCATCAAGATATGGCTCATGCTTATGATCAAGTAAGAATAGGAGTTTGTAATTATCATGATAATTATGATGAGGTATTGAAAGGAGTTTATCTTACTTCTAATTTTTTACATCCAAATAATGTAAAAACATTATTGAATCAAAGGTCTTTTGCTCTTATGTATAAAAAAAAGTATGGTGACTATTTATCTACGTGGTTTTCTCAACAGTATTTTTCTCAAAGAAAAGGTGATGCTGAGTGTTTATCTTTTGATGAGAAAGAAATGAAATATTGTAGAGAGAAAGTATTGGATTATTCTTTGCAGTATGTTAAAAATAGAAGCAATTAAAACTTTATTTTTCTTTTATATTAAATAAAAAAGGATTATAATGGTATTGGTGGATGGTGATACGATGAATGATATTTTCTTTTCTTCACAAGAGGAGTTATATCGACGAGTAATTCCGGCTTTGAATGCAAAACTTGCTGAAATGCATCGATTAGGATATACTTATGTGAGTCGCCAAGATATTTGGAATTGTTTGATTCATACCTATTGGAAAAGGGGAAAGGATTTGCAACTTTCTGATATTGTTCATGATATTTTACATACAAATAATCAAACAATTGATGAGTATATAAAAGGAAAAAATATTAGAACGAGAAGGGGAACAACAGATTTTGATAAGATAGAAGTTTTATGAGGTGATGTTTAATGAAAGAGAAAAAAAATGGAAAAAGAAAAGTTATGTTTATTGCAAGTTTTCTTTTATTATTGATTGTAGGAATTTGTTTTTTATTTATTCCTTTATTTAAAAATTTAAAATTTGGATTGGATTTACAAGGAGGGTTTGAAGTTTTATATCGTGCACAGTCTATTGATGGATCGAAAATGACTCGTGAAAAATTAATGGCTACTTATAAAACTTTAAGTAAGAGAATTGATAGTTTGGGAGTTAGTGAACCTGAGATCATTCTAGAAGGAAATGATAAAATTCGTGTGAAGTTAGCTGGTGTTTCTAATCCAGAGGAGGCAAGGAATCAATTATCTACTGTTGCGACACTTTCTTTTCGTAATTCTTCAGATGAATTGTTAATGACTAGTGATGTTTTAAAAGCTGGTGGTGCAAAGATTAGTCAAGATGCATCAGGTAATCCTGCAGTTTTACTTAGTGTAAAGGATAAAGATAAATTTTATGAAGTTACTAATAAAGTTAAAGATTATGGAGATAATCAAAATCTTATTGTGATTTGGCTTGATTTTAATGAAATGATGGATAGTTATGAAAAAGAGAAGTCTCTTTGTGGTAGTAGTGGTTCTAGGTGTTTAAGTGCTGCTAGTGTATCAGAGGGATTTGCCAGTGATGTAATTATACAAGGTAATTTTACTGAAGAAGAAGTTAGTAATTTAGTAGATTTAATTAATAGTGGTTCTCTTCCTAGTAAATTAACAGAGATATCTTCTAGTACGGTTGGAGCATCTTTTGGAGATCAAACTCTTGAAAAAACTTTACTTGCGGGAATTATTGGTGTTGTTGCTATTATGATTCTTTTAATCTTTGTTTATCATTTTGCAGGGTTTATTTCTTCAATTTCTATGATTCTTTATACATTTTTGGTATTTTTGGTATTTTGGGTTGTAGGTGGTGTTTTAACTCTTCCTGGTATTGCAGCTTTGGTGTTAGGTATTGGAATGGCAGTTGATTCTAATGTTATTACTTTTGCAAGAATTAAAGAAGAACTTTATCAAGGAAAAAGTTTGACTTATGCGTTTAAAGAGGGAACAAAGTCTAGTTTTAGTGCAATTCTTGATTCTAATCTTACTACTTTGATTGTTGCTGTTATTATGTTTATTTTTGGTGAATCTAGTATTAAAGGTTTTGCAACGATGTTAATTATTACTGTTCTTGTTACGATGTTTACTATGGTATTTTTAACTAGAATTTTATTAAAATTATTTGTTCATAGTAATTATTTTCATGATAAGCTTAATCTATTTATTCATGTTTTGAAAAAAGATATTCCAGATGTTTCTAAGAATGAAAAAGTAATTAAAGTTCCTTTTTCTAAAGTGAATTTTTTAAAACATGGTAATTTATGTGTTATGATTTCTCTTATTATTCTTTTTTTGGGAGCAGTTTTCTTTGGATTTAGGGGGTTGAATTTAGGTATTGATTATCAAGCAGGAACTGATATTACTATTTCTACTCAAAGTAAAGTTAGTCAAAAACAAATTAATCAAGATTTGAAAAAGTTAAAATTAAAAAAGAGTTCTCTTTCTCTTTCTAATGATTCTATTGATATTTTGGTTTCTAATGTTTTAGATGGAAATCGTGTAGAGGAAGTTTCTAATTATTTTGAAAAAGAATATGATGCGAAAGTTAATATTGGTGTTGTTTCTAATGTTGTTGCTAGAGAATTGGTTAAAAATGCTTTTTATGCTGTTTGTATTGCTCTTCTTGGAATTATTCTTTATGTTTCTGTTCGCTTTAAATTTAGTTATGCTTTATCTGGTGTTGTTGCATTAGTTCATGATGTGTTGTTTGTTTTTTCCTTATTTATTATTTTTCATTTAGAAATATCTTCTATGTTTATTGCTGCTCTTCTTGCTATTATTGGTTATTCTATTAATGATACGATTGTATCTTTTGATCGAATTAGGGAGAATTTATTTAAAATAGATGGAAAGAAGTTAACAAAGGATAAATTGATGGAGGTTTGTAATCGTAGTGTTCAGGAAACTTTTACTAGAACTTTGTATACTTCTATTACTACGATTTTACCAGTGTTTGTTCTTATCTTTTTAGGTTCTAAAGAGATTCTTACCTTTAATTTAGCTATGCTATTTGGACTTATTGTTGGTACTTATTCTTCTATTTTTATTGCTACTTATTTATTTTTGAAATTAGAGAGTAAAAATATTGGAAAAAGAAAAAAAGTTAAGCGTATTTATACTGATGAATTTGAAGAAAAAAGGATTAAAGGTATCAATTGTTGAAGGGAGATGATTCCTAGTGTCTAAATCTAGGGATGATATTACGATTGATGAAATACTTGAAAAAGTTAGTGCATATATTGATAATAAAGATGAATTGGAAGTTATTCGAAAGGCTTATTTATTTGCATTAGAAAAACATACTGGTCAATTTCGAAAGACAGGGGAGCCTTATATTATTCATCCTATGAATGTTGCTTTTATTTTGACTACTATTTATGCTGATTATGAGACAATTTCTGCGGGCTTTTTACATGATGTGTTAGAAGATTGTGATTGTACTCAAGAAGAGATGGAAAAGGAATTTGGTTCTACGATTACAAAGTTAGTACAAGGAGTAACGAAACTTAGTAAAATTCATTTTTCTACTGAAAATGAATATCTTATTGAATATTATAAAAAAATTATTGTTGGGATGAGTGAGGATGTTCGAGTTATTATTATTAAGCTTGCTGATCGACTTCATAATATGCGTACATTATGGATTCTTCCTCCTGAACGTCAGAAAGTAAAGGCTCATGAAGCTTTGGAAATTTTAGCACCTATTGCTCATCATTTAGGAATTCATAAAATTAAAAGTGAATTGGAAGATTTGTCTTTACGTTATTTAAAACCGGATGTTTTTTATGATATTGCGGAAAAGTTAAATAGAACTAAATTAGAGCGAGATCGAACGGTATATGATATGCAAAATGAGGTTAGTAATTTATTAACTGAGCATCATATTTCTCATGAAATTAAAGGTCGAGCTAAAAGTATTTATAGTATTTATCATAAGCTTGATAAAGGGAAAAAATTTAGTGATATTTATGATTTGTTGGCACTTAGAATTTTAGTTCATACTGAACAAGAATGCTATTTGGCTTTAGGAATTATTCATTCTAAATTTAGGCCTTTACCAAAGCGTTTTAAAGATTATATTGCTATGCCTAAACCAAATATGTATCAGTCTTTACATACAACAGTATTTGGTATTGATGGATATTTATTTGAAATTCAGATTCGTACTTATGATATGGATGAGGTTGCGGAAAATGGAATTGCTTCTCATTGGGCGTATAAGGAAAATGGTGGATCTCAGACTAATGCTAATTTACAGTCTACTACAGAACAAAAGTTGCAATTTTTTAAATCTATTATTGATTTAAGTCATGATAAAATGAGTAGTGAGGAGTTTGTTAATAGTGTTAAAGATGAAGTTTTAAATAATAGTATTTATGTTTTTACTCCTAAGGGTGATGTAATTGAACTTCCTAAAGGTGCAACACCACTTGATTTTGCTTATAAGATTCATACTAGGGTTGGAGAAACTACAGTGGGTGCTATTGTTAATCATGCTATTGTTCCTCTTGATTATGAACTTCAAAATAATGATATTGTAAAAATTAATACCAATAAGAATTCTACTCCATCTAAGGAATGGATTCATATGGTTAAGGCTACTCAGACGAAAAATAAAATTCGTGCTTTTTTTGCTAAAAGTGATCGGGAGATTTATATTGAACGTGGTAAATATTTATTAGAAAAAGAATTACGTAAGCGGAAACTTTCTTTTTCTGACTTCTTTATTGATGAAAATATTCATAAGATTTGTGAAAGCCTTAAAGTAGAAAATTTAGATGAAATTTATTTATCTGTTGGTAATGGTAAAACTACACCTACTACTGTTCTTAATATTATTGATAAAATTCCAGAGACTATTGTTCCTAAAGTGGTTAAGGTTACTTCACAAAGTGTTGATGCAGATATTATTGTTAATGGTATTGATAAAGTAAAGGTGAATTTAGCTAATTGTTGTTGTCCTGTTTATGGTGATCCAATTGTGGGTTATATTACTAAGGGTAATGGTATTCGTGTTCATCGTTTGAATTGTCATAATTTATCTATGTTAGAAGATCGAACAGTTGAAGTTTCTTGGAATCAAAATGTGAATAAACGTTATTTAACTTGTATTTTAATTTATACAAATACTGTTGAAAATCATATGTTGGATTTTATGCAATCTATTTCTATTCTTAATATTAATGTTGATGGAATTAAAATGATTGATAAAGTTGATAAAATTATTTATGAAGCTGATTGTTATGTTACTGGGCTTGAGCAATTAAACAAACTGATTTTATCATTAACTAAATATTCTTATGTTGAAAATGTGGAGAGGGTAATGAAATGAGAGTATTGGTGCAACGATGTGAAAATGCTTGTGTGTCGGTTGATTATTCTATTGTTGGAAAAATTGATCGAGGATTGGTTTTATTTGTTGGATTTACAGAGGGTGATAATTTAGATACTATTTCTTATTTGGTACGAAAAATTATTCATTTACGGATTTTTCCTGATGATCAAGGAATTATGAATTTAAGTATTTTGGAATATGGAGGATGTGTTTTATCTGTTTCTCAGTTTACTTTATATGCTGATTGTAAAAAAGGTAATCGTCCTAGTTATATTCAATCTTTAAAAAGCGATGAAGCACAAGTACTTTATCAGGCTTTTAATGAGGAACTTCAAAAATATGTGATGGTGGAGACTGGAGAATTTGGGAGTGATATGAATGTATCTTTTACGAATGTTGGTCCAACTACTATTTGGTTAGAAAGGTGATAAAATGTTTAATAATCAATTAAATTATCGAATTATTAATATTACGGCTTTATTGTTATTGCTTTATATTGGTGTTTCTAATGTTGGAGTTTGGTGGGATATTTTTACTAAGATTGTTTCTATTATGGCACCTTTTATTATTGCTTTTGTTTTTGCTTATGCTTTTACTCCTATTGTTGAATGGCTAGAAAGAAAAGGCTTACGAAAAGGATTTGCTGTTATGTTAGTTGTTTGTAGTTTAGTTTTTATTATTGGTGGGTTATTAGCAATTACTTTACCCTTGGTTTATGAACAAGTTAGTTTACTTGCTAAGAGTATATTGGAAGTGATTGACCATGTTGGGGATCGTTTTCATCTTAATCTTTTTAAGTTTGAAATTAAGGTTACTGATTATTTGAATGATATTGTTAAAAGTATTGGGGCTATGGCTTCTTCTACTACTATTGGTATTCTTTCTAAATCAATTGATTTTTTTAGTAAATTTATTGTTGGCTTTGTTGGGTTTGTTTATTTTTTGGCGGATATGGGAAAAATTCGTTCTTGGTGTAGGGAGTTATTGATTTCTATTAATCAACGATGCTATCATTATTTTCAATGTTTAGATAAAGAAATTGGTAATTATTTAAAGGGATTAGGAATTTTTATGTTGATTCAGTTATTTGAATATAGTATTTTATTTTTTATTGTTGGACATCCCAATTGGCTAATTTTAGGTATTTTAGCTTGCCTTACTACTATTATTCCTTATTTTGGTGGATTAATTACTAATATTATTGCTATTATTACGGCTAGTGTTATTTCTTATCCTTTGGTTATTGCTACTATTGTGATTTGTTTAATTTTTCCTCAATTAGATGGATATATTATCTCTCCAAGAGTTTATGGAAAGACGAATAATGTGAATCCTTTGATTACAATTATGGTTGTTTCTATTGGTGGAACAGTTGCTGGAATGGTTGGAATTATTGTTGCTCTTCCTTGTTATTTATTAATTCGTACTACGTATCATTTTTTTCAAATGGATTTAAAAAAAGGAATGGTTAAGGTGAAAAAAGCAATTTAGAATTTTGGGTTGATTATATTACTTTTTTTAAGCATTACAATGTTTTTCATGATTGAAATTTCTTTACTAGGGATTGTTTCTTTTTTTTCTTTGTTGTATAATATAACTATCTTCTTTAGAAGGAGTAAATTTTAAGGTTTTTTAGAGAGAGTGCAATTGGTGAGAGTATTTATTTGATTGTTAGATATTAGTAAGTAAAGAGGATGGTTTGATAAAGATTATTTTGAATATAAAATAAGGTGACACCACAGGTATTCTTGTCCTTAGTTGTGTCATTTTTTTATGTTTTAGGAGGGTTTATGTTTAAAGAAAAATTGATAGATTTTTTTACTAAAAAAAGTTTTAGAATGTATCTTTTTTGTTATGGATTGGATGATTTGTATTTTGGACAACGATTAGAGAGTAGAGATGGAAAATTTTTAGATGTTATTCCTCTTACTTTATTTTTACGGGATCGTAATTGTTATTATGATTTATTTGATCATAATGTTTGTTGTCAATTAGTTGATGAAGATGATGAATTTGTTGGATATGGTTGTTGTCATTTACGAAGTGTTCAATCTTTATTAAGAAAAGATGTAAGGAAAGAAAAGATAAAATGATGGGAGGATTTTAATTATGGTACAAAGACCTAAAGGTTGTAGTGATTTGTATGGGGAAGAGGCTAAGATTTGGAAATATGTTGAGAGTGTTATTGATGCTACTATGGAAAAATATAATTATACTTATATTCGTACGCCAATTTTTGAATCTCGAGATCTTTTTCATCGTGGAATAGGAGATAGTACGGATATTGTTACTAAAGAGACTTATGATTTTGTTGATCGTGGTGGAAGAGAGATGACTCTTCGTCCTGAAGGAACAGCTGGAGTTGTACGTAGTTATATTGAAAATAAATTATATGGAGATGCTAATCAGCCTGTAAAAGTATATTATAATGGAACGATGTATCGATATGAACGTCCACAAAGTGGAAGAGATCGTGAACTTACTCAATTTGGTGTGGAAGTTTTAGGAAGTGATGATCCTCTTACTGATGCTGAAGTAATTTCTCTTGCTGTTAATATTTATCAATTGCTAGGATTGAAGGAAATTAAAGTTAATATTAATACTTTAGGGGATAATGAATCGAGAGAAATGTATCGTAAGTGTTTAATTGAATATTTTCAACCTTGTATTCATGAATTATGTGAAGATTGTCAGAATCGTCTTTTAAAAAATCCTCTTCGTATATTAGATTGTAAAGTGGATTGTGATAATGAAATGTTAAAAAATGCTCCTAAGACTATTGATCATTTGAATCAAGTTAGTGCTGATCGTTTTGAGAAAGTGAAAGAATATTTAGATATTTTGCAAATTCCTTATGAAGTTAATCCAAAAATTGTTCGAGGATTAGATTATTATCATCATACTGTTTTTGAAATTGAGGCAAAAGTAGATGGATTTGGTGCCAATAATGTTTTAGGTGCAGGAGGTCGTTATAATGGACTTTGTCATCAATTGGGTGGACCAAATACTCCATGTGTTGGATTTGCATCTGGCATTGGACGACTTGTTCTTGCTTTGAAAAAGGAGAAAGTTTCTATTCCTGTTTCTTCTTCCATTGATTTATTTTTACTTTATGTTAATGAAGAGGAAAAAAAGTATGCAGCTTATTTGACTCAAGAGCTTAGAATGGCTGGATTTATAGTTGATACTGAGTATACTTCTCGATCTTTAAAAGGGCAGTTTAAGCAAGCGGATCGTTTGAAAGCAAAATTTATTGCTGTGCTTAATCATCAGGATTTAGATCAAAATGAGATAAGAATTAAGAATAATCAAACTAAAGAAGAAGAAATTATCAGTTTGGATGCATTAATTTATTATTTGGATGAAAAATTAGCATCTTATGATATTGATTCTTTAAGTGAGAATCATGATTGTTGTCAAGATGATTGCTCTTGTCATGATCATGAATGCAGTTGTTGGCATTCTAAAGATTGATAAATTTATAGATAGGAGGAAATTAGATGGTAAAAATAAAAAATGGTACCTTTACTATAAAAAATGTTGGGGAAGAAGTTATTTTGTTTGGATGGGTACAAAAACTTCGTGATTTAGGTGGAGTTATTTTTATTGATTTGCGAGATCGGAGTGGTTTTTGTCAATTAGTTGTACATGATGATAGTCCATTTTATTCTTTGGCATCTTCTTTAAAAAATGAATCTGTTTTGAAAGTTGTTGGAATTGTTTCAGAACGTGAGAATAAAAATCCTAAAATTCCTACTGGTGATATTGAAATTTTGGTTCAGCAACTTGAACTTTTAAATTCTAGTCGAGATATTCCATTTGAAATTCGTGATGATACTACTGCTTTAGAGGATACACGATTAAAGTATCGTTATTTGGATTTAAGAAGACCTATTTTACAAAATAAGTTATTTATTCGGCATAAGATTACTATGGCTATTCGTAATTTTTTAGATCGTGAGGAATTTATTGAAGTGGAAACTCCTATTCTTTGTAAATCTACTCCAGAAGGTGCTAGAGATTATTTGGTTCCTAGTCGTTGTAATCCAGGAAAATTTTTTGCTCTTCCTCAGTCCCCTCAGCTTTTTAAACAATTATTGATGGTGGGTGGAGTAGAAAAATATTTTCAAATTGCTAAGTGTTTTCGTGATGAGGATTTACGTAGTGATCGGCAACCTGAATTTACTCAGGTGGATTTGGAAATGAGTTTTGTTGATCAATATGATGTGATGACTCTTACGGAGAGATTGATTGCTCATGTATTTAAAGAAGTAAAGGGAATAAATCTTTCGCTACCTCTTAGAAAAATGAAATATGATGAAGCAATTCAATTATATGGTTCTGATAAACCGGATTTGCGTTTTTCTATGGTAATTCATGATATTACTGAAATTTTTCAAAAAACAGATTTTTTGGTTTTTCAGGATGTGATTCGTCAGGGTGGAGTGATTAATTGTTTAGTTGTAAAAGGTCAAGCTGATTCTTATTCTCGTAAGAAAATTGATGAATTGACTGATTTTGTTCGAACTTATCATGCTACTGGGCTTTTCTTTTTGAAAATTTTTTCTGAAATTAGTGGTAGTATTGCTAAGGTAGTTACTAAAGATTTAGAAAAGAAATTAAGGGAACAGTTACAACTTGAGGATGGTGATTTGGTTCTTATTGTTGCGGATTCTTCTTATTCTATTGTTAAAACCTCTTTGGGGGCATTACGTTGTAAATTGGGTAAAGATTTAGGATTGATTGATTCTTCTCAATATGAATTGTTATGGGTTACTGATTTTCCTCTTTTTGAGTATAGTGAAGAAGAAAAACGGTATGTAGCTTGCCATCATCCTTTTACTGCACCAGTTGATGCAGATATTTCTAAATTGCTTAGTGATAAGGGAAATTGTTATTCTAAGGCATATGATCTTGTAATTAATGGTTATGAAGCTGGGGGAGGTTCTATTCGTATCCATCAGGAAGATGTTCAAGAGAGAATGTTTGAGGCTTTGGGATTATCTGATGCTGATATACAAAATAAATTTGGTTTTTTTGTGGAAGCATTAAAATATGGTACACCTCCTCATGGTGGTCTTGCTTTGGGATTAGATCGATTAACTATGCTTCTTACTGGAACGGATAATATTCGAGATGTTATTGCTTTTCCTAAGACTGCTAGTGCGAGTGATTTAATGAGTGAATGTCCTAATATTGTTGATTCTTATCAATTGGATGAATTGGGAATTTCTTTGCAAGAGTAGTGTAAACTACACTTGCTTTTTTTTTAAAAAATTGTTTTTCTGTGATGAAAATCTTTGCTATTTATTTTTGATTTGTTATACTTATGATAGAAAATGGTGATGGATGTGAAAAAGATAGATGGTTTTTCTCGAAATGAAAAACTTAATATTTCTGATATTAAAAAAAATTCTGATAATAATTTGGGTTTAGTTATTTCTAAAAATAAGCAAAAAGAGTTTATTTTTACTATTGTTTTAGTTTCCTTTTTACTTGTTTTGATTAGTCTTTTTTTGTATTTTTATTTTTCTAGTGTGCGGAAAGTGGAAAAACGTCATGTTGTAGAAACTGATTCTTTACGTGTTCATTATGAGGAGACGAAAACGGGAATGGGGGATGTAGTTACTTTGGGATATACTTATTCTCCTCATCAAGATGAATATTATTTTGTTGTTCAAAATAAAACAAAAAAGAAAATTGCTTATTCTGTATTTTTAGAAAAAGATTTAGAAATGATTGAAATGGATGGTTGTTCTTCTTCTCTTTTTTCTGAGCAACTTATCGATTTTTCTATAAATGATTCTAAAAGGAAGAGTTTATTTTCTGTTTTTGATGGGGAACGTTATTTGTTAAATCATGCTGAGTTAATGCCTTCTTCTAAAAAAAAGTATAAAATTTCTTTTTCTGTTTTGGATAAGGATCATCCTCAAAATCATTATCATGCTAAGTTTTTGGTTTTGGAAGATTGAATATTTTGATATATAAAAAACAGGATTTTTCCTGTTTATTAATTTTCTTCCTTTAAAAATTCGTTGATAATTTTGTTGGTTAGGATTGGGTATTGAAGATAGGAAAAATGAGAGGCTTCTGGAAAGACAATTAGAGCAGAATCTTTAATTAAATGATTGATTTTAATTCCGTCTTTTAGGGGTGTGTCTTGATCATTTTTTCCCCATAAGATTAGGGTTTGACTTTCTATGTAGCAAAGGTAATCTTTTAAATCTTCGTTTACAATATTTTTAAATGTTTGTTGCATTCCTATTGGTAAATTTTGATAGTCTGTTGAACCGAAAAATTTGATTAATTTTTGATGATATTTTTCTTGCTTTAGTTTTGGTAGTATAGAAATTGTTTTTTTTAGAATTTTATATAGTTTTTGTTTGAATTTTTGTTTTATGGTTTTTTTTGGTTTGATGGTGGCTACATCGATTAAAATTAGTTTATCAATTCTTTCTTTGTAATATCCTGTTAATAAAGTAGCAATTCTTCCTCCGAATGAGTGTGCAATGATAATTGGATTTTGAATTTGTTTTTCTTCCATAAACTTTCTAATTAAATTTGTATAGTCATATATTGTTAATGTTTTTGTTGGTATACTACTGTTTCCAAAGCCAGGATAATCTATAATATATATGGTATAATTTTCTTTAAACTCGTTTATGATATGGTAAAAGGTTGTTCTTTGATTTCCCCACCCTGGAAGGATAAGAATTGTTTTATCGTTGTTTCCATATTTTTCATAGTACAGAGATGTTTCATTGGTATTAAAAAACATATTTTTCACCTATAGTAATTTATGATTTTTTGTAAAATCTGTGAAAATTGTTGTATCTTATTCTTTGAATATGGTATACTATAAGTGTCAGGAAGATGCGATATAGCTCATTTAAAACCGACTAAAATAACGATACGGGAGTTTTGATCAGTTACTGGTGTTGAATACTTATTTTTGTAAGGATCCTAAAGGTAGCGTACGAACACCCACCTGGACTATGTGCAGGTTTTATCGTTGCTAAACGCTCTTTCCTGATTTTTTTGTTTTAAAAAGTATTCCTTTGTGGAGTTAAAAAATAGTTTAGGATAAAATGTAGATTTAATTTTGCATTTTTAACTATTTAAGATTTTTTTATTCGTTGAACTTTGTTATGTTAGTGTAAAGAGTTTTGGGGGAGAAAATTAAATTTATAATAAATTTGATTTTCTTTTTTGTGTGCTAGGCATGGCATATAACTAGGTGGTGGAAGTCCACTATACGCGTAAGTATCTGCGAAGTATTAGGGA
>CANQFO010000009.1 GCA_947599755.1 uncultured Bacilli bacterium | reverse complement strand
TCATAACTAAATTATATAACAAAAGAAAACAACCTCAAAGAGGTTGGCGAATGAAATTTATTTCATTCTTTTTTTATTTTGAATTTTTGCTATACTAATCACCGAGGTGACGGATTTATGGGGTTAACGTCAGAAATATATCTAACTAAAAAATTTGTTTCTAAAGAGGAATGGTTAGAACTAATTAAAACAATATCAAATTATAATGGAATGTTAAGAAAGTGGAAAATAATAATTATTAATGATAAAAATCAAATCAGATATTTTGTAAAAACTAGATGCAGATTACCAGCTACGATAAATCATCTAAATTCCTTTTTACTAAAACCTATAAAAGGGATTAATGCACCAAAATCTAACTATACATTACTTTCTTTACCTAAAATTGAGAGTAGTATAATAGATTTGATTAACTATAGTGAAATAAGAAAGAAAGGTACTCTGATATATTTAGAAATTAGTTTTCAAAAACTATATAAGGATAAAATTAAATCAAAGGTAATCTATTATGTAAATAAAAAAGGAATAAGAAAAAAATATAAAGTAATATTTGCTATTCCAACAAATATATTATCTGTAGACTTTGAAGGAAATAAAAGATACTTTTATAAAGAATCACCAAAATATTTAGAAATGAATAAGATATTACATTTATTAAATAGTGATGCAAATAATGCTTTACTGTCTATTGATACTTTTCCATACTTACAAGGCAAATTTTATTTAAACCAAAATCATTTCAGTTTGGATAAACATTCAATTATATTTGGTTCTTCTGGATCAGGAAAATCTAAATTAATAAGTTTATTCATTAACAATATAAATAAAAGTGAAAGTCTACGTCAAAAATATAAAATAATTGTAATTGATCCCCACGCATCACTTGAAAATGATATTGGAGGAATAGGAAAAGTTATTGATTTTCAAAATGAATTAGATAGTATGGATTTATTTATTAACAGTAATGATGATATAGTTGCTTCTACTGAACTTTTATTAGACCTATTCAAATCATTAATTGCTGATCAATACAATTCAAAATTAGAAAGAGTATTAAGACATTCTATTCATTTATTATTAGCCAATGCATCATTTAATTTTAGAAATTTAAGAAAACTAATTCTAGATTTAGAATATAGAAATGAGTTAATAAGAAAATTAAAATATAAATTACCAGTTAGTGTAATTGACTTCTTTTTATCAGATTTTAATGAATTAAAAACAAAATCTTATGGAGAAACAATATCACCCATTGTAGGTTTTATAGATGAAATGGAAATGATACCTGTATTGAATTCCGAACAAAATAATGAAAATCTAAAAAACACAATTCATCATAATTTTCTAACTTTATTTTCACTAGATAGAACAAAACTTGGAGATAAAGTTACAAAAACGATAGCAGGATTAATCATGCAACAATTATTAACGATAATGCAAAAACGTGAAATAGATGAACATATGATATTGATAATAGATGAAGTTGCAGTAGTTGAAAATCCCATTTTAGCAAGATTTTTATCTGAAGCAAGAAAATATAATTTATCATTAATCTTAGCAGGTCAATATTTTAGTCAAATATCTAATGAATTAAAAAATTCTATATTTGCTAACGTGATCAATTATTTTATATTTAGAGTATCAAAGTTAGATGCTAACGTACTAGTGGATAATTTTAATATGAAAATCCCATTAGATGATTCTAGAGATAGAAAAATTAAACTATTAACTGAGCTGAATAATAGAGAGTGCATAGTAAGAATAGATAAAAATGGAATATTATTACCAGCATTTAAAGGAACGACATTAAATTATACAAGTATCCCTAGAAGAAAGAAAACAGTGGTGAAAGAAAAGTTAAATCATAACAATCCTACCAATTCAAAATTAAATTTTAATTTAAATAGTAACATAAACTTAAAAGATATATTAATTTCTAATTCAACCAGTAAGAAAGGGGTATAGAAAAATGAATGATACAAAAGCATTAGAAATAGTGAATAAAATATTTAAAAATGTATTTAATAGAGAAAACAACTATTCTTTAGAAGAAATATTAGAAAAATTTGCATTTGATATAAAACTCCCAAAACAAGTGAATGACTCTACTACAAATGAAATAACTTGGGCTGATGCAATTAATAGTGGTAGATTTATTACCAATAAAAATATGAAAAAAAGAGGTGAAACAAAAGGATGGATGTTACCCAAAAAAGAAATCAATAATCTAGAAGAATTAATTGATATTTGGAATACAATTAATTTAACGACAACAGAAAGAAATTATGACTCAATAAATGTAGCAAAAAGTGATACGATTAATAGATGTGAAAATATTTATAGAAGTACAGATTGTAGTGATTCAAAAAACTTGATTTATTGTGATTCCTGTGGAAATAGTGAATTTTTATTGGCATCACAAAGATCAGTTACTTGTAATTTTAGTATAAGATGTGATGATTCAAAAGATTGTAGTAATAGTTATAATGTTATCTGTTCAAATAAAGTAAGTAATTCTTTATTTATACAAGATTGCTTTGATTTATATGAATGTATGTTTTGTTCCCATATAACATCAAAAAGATTTTGTATTGCCAATATGCAATTTGAAGAACAAGAGTATTATGAAATTAAAAATGCAATTATTGAATGGATTTTAAATACATAGATGCTACTTTTCCTAAAAAATAGGGATAATACAAAAAAAGAAACGAACTAACTGTTTCTTTTTTTTGATTGTATTATTTTTCACCCTTTTTCATAGAGTTAAATAAAGGGTGTAATGATGAATGAAAATGAATGGATAAAAAGTAAAGAAGTAAAAAGGAAAAATAAAGAAATAATATTAAATATTGCTCTCAGTATAAACAAAGAATTATTTGATGAAAATAAAATTTCATACAAAATGTTTAAATATACAGAAGAGAATATATTAAAAGAATTAAAAAGTTATACTTTAAGTAGCAAATAGTCTAATACAGATAAACACATAATTTAGAAAGGAGAAAAGGAATTGGATTTATATACTGTTCGAAAAAAATTAAATATGGGAATACCACTAACCAGTATAAAACTTAGAGTAACAGATTATGCACGAGTATCAACAGATCATATAGAACAAAAAAGATCCCTTCAAAATCAAGTAGAACATTTTGAACAATATATAAAGGAAAATCCTAATTGGACATATATCAAAGGGTATATAGATAAGGGAATAACAGGTACAAGCGATATCAAAAGAGATAATTTTATGAAAATGATAGAAGATGCACGAACAAATAAATTTGATTTAATTGTTACAAAAGAAATATCAAGATTTTCAAGAAATACTCTTGATAGTATTAAATATACGAGAGAGCTTTTATCTTATGGAGTAGCCGTTTTATTTGTAAATGATAATATTAATACGGCTATGCCTGATTCTGAACTAAGACTTACAATAATGGCTTCCATGGCACAAGACGAAATAAGACGCTTATCAGAACGTGTTAAATTTGGAATGAATCGAGCAATAGAACGTGGAGAAATACTAGGGAATAACATGTTATATGGTTATAAAAAGGATAAAGATAGAGGAGTTCTGAATATTGTGAAAGAAGAAGCAAAAGTCGTTCAAAAAATATACGAACTCTATGCAATAGAAGAATTAACCCTTTCGGAAATAACCAAGATTTTAAATCGTGAAGAGATAAAAACTGGTCAAAATAAAAACTGGTGTATTTCTACCATCTCTAGAATGATAGAAAATCCGAAATATAAAGGATTCTATTGTGCGAAAAAAACCGAAATTGTTGATTATATGACGAAAAAAATAAAATATTTTGAAAAAGATGATTGGATCCTTTATGAAGATAAAACAAGAATTCCACCAATCATAGAGGAAAAATTATGGGAAAGAGCAAACGAACGATTAATAGCAAGAAAAAAAGCATTCACAAAAAGAAAAATAGACAAAGACATTTATAAAAATAGATATTTATATAGTGCAAAAATTTATTGTTCTGAGCATAATACAGTTTTTCATAGAAGAACATTTAGAAGAAATAAAAAAGATATTACTTGGGTTTGCTCAGAATATTTAAAAAATGGTAAAAATACTTGTGATTCACCAAATATTAGAGAATCCGAATTAGATATCATTTTGAAAGACTTAATCGTAAAATTGCAAATTGATACAAATGATGTGATACCTATACTGATGAATAATTATAAACATTTAGAAATAAATACAGGAATGGATGAACGAATACTAGAATTAGAAAAAGAAATAAAGAAAATTCAAGGAAAAAAAGATAAAATACTCGAGCTAAATTTACAAGGTAGTTTATCAAATTTAGAATTTTATGACAAAAATAACGGATTGAACGAAAAATTAAAAAAACTAGAAACGAATTTAAATAGGTTAAGATTAGAAAAAGAAAAAAACAAAAATTTATGTAATTTAACACAAGAACTATTAAATAGAATAAAACAAAAAACAAAGTCTAAATCTGTATGGAATAAAATAATTAGTTTATTAGTGGATCATATTCTAGTCACAAAAATTAATCATGATAAAAATAATATAGAATTAAATATATTTTTATCATATAAAAAGAATCATAAATTAACAGGAGAACCAATAATGAAAAATAGTTATGAATTGAAAAGAGGATATGATACCAAAGGAACAAAAAGATATAAAATGGATTATCAAGTGAATTATTATTGTCGATAAATAAACATAAAAGAAAACTCTATGGAAAAGGCGAAAAAAAGTTGATCAAGAAAGAATATGATGATAAAATAATACGCAAACGGAAGGAAGGTTTATTTTTATGGAAAAACGCGAACTTGATGCTATGGCAGATAGATTATCAGAAAGAATAAAAGGAATTAACAATTGGATAAGAAATAACCCAAATACAGATCCTAATTTTTACGAAATAATGGATTGTGAAGTAGAATTAGGTAGATTATTATCATATATGGATCAGTATTATAGTGAAAATGGTTATCCAGAAAAAAATGATGATAGAGGTACTTTATATACACATTATGAAATTTTTAAGTTTGACCAACCAGTAAAGAAAGCACATGATGAATGGAAAGAAATGATTGAGTTAAGGGATTCAGGAATAAAAAAAGTATTAAAAGATATTCCAGAAATATACAATATGTGGGAAGAAATGGGCTATCGGACTTTAATAGCAGAATACGATGATCCAAAAGGCGATATGTCTAGAATAAAAAAAGAAATTCTTTGTAAAAGTGTAAGCATTCCATTTTATATTTGGCAAGAAAGAAGAACAAATCCTAATTTTCAGTATGATAATACTACTGAATTTAATGAATTAAAAGAAATGTATTCTTTGTATAGTGAACAAGTAGGAAATCAAACAATAAAAAATCATGAAAATGGAAGAATTTATAAAGGCCCACAATTTGGAGAAGAAATAGAAAATTTAATCGATTGGATAGAAAAATCTTATAAATATAGTACAGAATATAATAATAGTACAAGTACAGAAAAAAGAAGATTATCTTAAAAAAGATAAAAAAGTAGGATAGATCACAGGCTTATCCTACTTTTTTTGCCCTTCAAAAAGACGGTAAAGAAACAGGATAGGAGTTTTGTTGAATGCATATTGTAGCACTATCCTCAAATAATGTAACAAAATCACCTTGCCCACCAATAAAAGCTCCACTCATTGCAGCAAACGCAACAGAAGTATCAATTTCTAAGTCATTTTTAGGATCAATTCCATTTTGTTTCAAAGCATATTCGAAAGTCATTTCAGGCATACCACCAGCACGTCCCCCAATTACACTTTTTCCTTTTAAATCTTCTAAAGTAAAATGATCATATTTTTTTCTAGAAACTAAGAATGTACCATCCTTTTGAGTAAGTTGTGCAAAAGTTTTTAAATAATCCTTTTCTCCACCGTTATATACATAAATAGTAGCTTCACTTCCAGAAAAACCAATATCAGCATCTCCAGATAATACAGCAGCCGTAACTTTATCTGCTCCAGAAGTTAAAATTAATTCCACATCAATTCCATACTCCTCAAAATAACCATTTTCAATCGCCACATATTGTGGTGCATAAAATATGGTGTGAGCAACTTCAGCTAAAGTAACCTTTTCCATAGATTTTTCCGTATTATTTTGATGATCAGAATGAAAATCAAATAATACAGAAGCAGCAATAATAAAAATTAATATTCCACATAAAATGTAGACCAAAACTCTATTTTTCATAAAACTCCTTTCTTAACTAAAGTATTATATGAAAAGAAGAAAAAATGTGTTATATTGATTAAGAAAAAAACAAAAAAAGGAGAAAAACATGAAATTAATTGTAATATCAGATATTCATGGAATAAAAACAAATTTAGAAAAAGTAAAACAAGAATTTATTCAAAAAAAATGTGATAAATTAATTGTACTAGGAGATATATATGATAATCGTTTAAAGTTAAAAGAGAAAAGAAAAAACGATGAAGAAATAAACAAATTCTTAGAAAGTTTTCAAGATAAACTAATATGTATAAAAGGAAATTGTGACACAAAAGAAGAAATAAAAAATGCTAAATTTCCAATCATAGAAAGATTAGGATACCTCTCTACCAATAAAGCAGAACTTTATTTTGCCCATGGTCATTTAGATAATGAATTAAACTGGAATCATCCAAATACAATTTTAATTTATGGACACCTACATATTCCATTAATTAGGAAAACAAAAACCAATATTTATATTAATCCCGGTTCAATATCCTTACCAAGGAAAGGATATTTACCAACATATCTTTACTATGATGAACAAGAGTTTACAATCTATGATATCAATGAAAATAAAATTGCATCAATCAAAATAGAATAAGCAAGAAAAAGAGGGAAAGAACAAGAAATAGGTATATAATAAAAGAGCAAGGAGTAAGATCAAATAGAAAGAATCAAGAACATCTTGCAAAACAAAAGAAAAAATGATATAATATAGCCACATTTAGAGGGGGAAAAGAATAATGCAAAAAAAGTTAAAGAAAACAAGAAAAAAAATAAAATTGGGAATAATTTTGATTATCGGATTAAGTATATTAATCAATCCTATTTATACCATAATGGCATTAGATAAAAATATCACATTAGGAGAAGCAGAAGCCTTAGATGGATATGTAGCAGGAACACATTTTTCAATTAAAAAAACAACAGAAAATGAATATGTATATTGCGTAGATATTCATAAAAATACCGCAAAAAATAAAAAAGCAAAATTAGTAGGAGAAAGAGATGCAGGACTTGCTTATATTTTAGAAAATGGTTATCCAAATAAAAGTTTTACCGGATCAAGAGAAAAAGATTATTATATTACTCAATCAGCAGTATGGTGGTATTTAGACTCAACAACAGGAAGTTCAAATTTAGGGCAAGCATTTAAAACGAATGGTTCAGATCCTTATAATTTAAGACCTCATATAAAAAAATTAGTAACCAACGCAAAAAAAGCAAAAGAAAAAGGTTATGAAAAAGTAACATTAAAAATAGAAACAAGTAATCCAACATTATCTCTAAGTAGTGATGGAAAATATTATGTATCAGAAGAAATCAAACCAACATCAACCAATATTGAAAACTATACAGTTTCATTAGAAAATGCCCCAAGTGGAGCAATCACAATTGATGCAAAAGGAGCAAAAAAGACAACATTTTCAAGTACAGAAACAGTGAAAATAACCATTCCCGCTGCAAACGTAACCAATACCAAACTATCTTTTTCAGTAGTAGCCAAAGCAACAGGAACAATAAATAAGGCATATGAATATCAACCAGTAGATGAAAGTATGCAAAGCGTATTATTATTACAAAAAGAAAAAATTGAAAAAGAATCAAAAATAAACCTAAATATCTCTACAACCAAAGTAACAATTACAAAATTAGATAAAAAAACAAATCAACCGATAGCCGGAGCAAAATTAGTATTAAAAGATACTAGCGGAAAAGAAATCGCTAGTTGGAATTCAACAACCAATCCTCATATCATTACAAATTTAGCTTTAGGAACATATTCCATCATAGAAGAAAGTGCTCCAAAAGGATATAAACAAAATAAAGAAGCAACTACCTTTACAATTACCGATACCAATCGAGAAGTTAAAGTAAATGTATATAACGAAGCAAGAACAAGTGTAGTAAACATAATAAAAATCGATCAATCAACTGGGCAACCCTTATCCGGAGCAATCTTATTAGTAACTGATCAAACAGGAAAAGAAATCGCTAGATTCGAAACCACACAAGATCCATATGTATTAATAGATTTACCAGATGGTACTTATACCGTAGAAGAAGTACAAGCACCAAATGGTTACATGAAAAATGATGAAAAAATAACTTTTAAAATTGATGATGATCATCTATCTCATCAAATCACCATAAAAAACTATCCAGAAGTAATTGTTCCGGATACAAAAACAAATTCTTCTATCATCTATACAGTAATCGGTATGATAATTCTTAGTATAGCAATTGGATTGGTATATCGATATGGAAAAACAACAAAATAAAAATCAAACAAAAAGAATCTCTCCGAATCAAACAGCAATAATCGGTGCTATTTTGACCCTAATTGGAGGATTCTTTCTTTTCTATAATTATATAGAAAAGAAAACAACATTTGCCTTTGATTACATGGCAAGTATATTAGATGAACAAAGCAGTAAAGAAAATATCATACTTCAACAAGATGGTAAAAAAACAGAAAAAGAAGAACAAGAACAAGACTCAGGAGAAGAAATTACAAATGAATATATTGGCTATTTAATCATTCCCAAAATTAACCTAACAAAAGGATTTTTAGATAAACGATCACCAGAAAATGATGTAGAAAAAAATATCTTAGTAGTAGAAGGTTCAACCTATCCAGACAAAGAAAAAGGAAATCTTATCTTAGCAGGACACTCTGGTACAGGATGGAAAGCATTTTTTAATGAACTTTATCAACTAACAATTGGAGATTATGCCTACGTTACCTATAAAAATAAAAAGTATATCTACCAAATAAAAAATATTTATAAACAACAAAAAACCGGAAAAATTGCCATATACAGAAATTATGATAAAACAACATTAACATTAGTAACTTGTACAAATTATGATCAAACAACACAAACGATTTATATAGCAGAATTAGAAAAAATAGAAGAATAAAAAGAAAAAAGGGGGAAAAGAAAATCATGAAGAAACTATCTTTTTTTGATGAAGTAAAAACAATGATAGAAGTATCCAAAACATCAAAAATATATATATTACTTATTCTCTTTTTCCTAGTTTTTATCTACAGTTTATTTATCCAAAAAAATACTAAGAAAAAAAGCAAAAAGAAAACAGAACTTCTCATTTCTCTTTTTTTCTTCTTAATCACAATAATTACCTATTATCAAATTTTAGGAAAAATGGTAGATAATATGATAAATCATTTCTTTATTACCCTTTATTTTCCTAATTTAGCTATCTATACAGCAATGATCATCACAATAAATATCATCTTATGGAGTAGTCTCTTTCATTCCAAAACCAAAAAAGAAATAAAAAGAATCAATACGATAGTTTATTGTATAGAAAATTATCTTTATCTATTAATAGTAAATGAGATAAATAGAAAAAACTTAGATATATTTACTCAACAGTCCATTTATAAGAATAAAGAAGTAAGAGCACTAATAGAATTAGCAAGTACAATTTTTATCATCTGGATATTGTTTTTAATAATATATAAATTAATTAGACGATATCAGAAAAAAAATGAACCCTCTCCAAAGAAAAAAACAGTCAAGGAAAAGAAAGAATTAGAAGAAAATCATAAAGAAGAACAACATCCTAATAATATGGTTGTACAAATAGAAAAACAACAAAAAGAAAAGGAAAAGCCATCAGAAAAAGAAAGGGGAAACTGGTTAGATGATCAATTAACCTTAGAAGATTATAAAAAAGTCTTAAGTCTATTGAAAGAATATCAACAAAGAAAACAAGCCAAAGAAAAAATTCAACAAACCCAAAAAGAACAGTTAAAATACCAACAAATAGAACAATTATATCGAAAATCAAAATAAAAATCAAAAGCTCAAACAAAGCTTTTTTTTTATAAAAATACCCCAATAAGAAACAAGATAAAATTTGCCTAAAAGAATAAAGTAAGATATAATGAAAACAGGAAGTAGGTTAGAAAATGAATTTAGAAGGTTTAAATGACAAACAAAAAGAAGCAGTATTATACAATGATGGACCTCTTTTAATCATCGCAGGAGCAGGTGCAGGAAAAACAAAAACATTAACAACAAAAATTGCATATTTAATTGAAGAAGAAAATGCACATCCTTATAGCATTTTAGCAATCACATTTACAAACAAAGCAGCCAAAGAAATGAAAGACAGACTATATGGATTAATTGGTGATTTAGCCAAAAAATTACAAGTATCAACATTCCATAGTTTTGGATTAAAATTATTAAGAGAAAACTATCATGTTTTAGGATATGAAAAAAACTTTGTCATCATGGATAGTGATGATTCTCTAACAGTAGTAAAAAAAATCATTAAAGATTTAGGATACGATCCAAAAATTTATAACCCAAGAGCAATTAGAAATAAAATTAGTAGTTGTAAAAATGAAATGATTACTCCTCAAATGTATGAAAAATATGCAGTTAGTGATTATGAAAAAGTAATTCATGAAGTATATGAAAAATATGAAAGAAAATTACAAAGAAATAATTCCGTAGACTTTGATGATTTATTATTATTACCAATAGAACTATTTAGAAATCATAAAGATATTTTAGAAAGATACCAAGAATTATATGAATATATTTTAATTGATGAGTATCAAGATACAAACCAAGCACAATATATTTTAACCAAATTAATTAGTGAAAAAAGTAGAAAAATAACCTGTGTAGGAGATGATTCTCAAAGTATTTATAGTTTTCGTGGGGCAAACTATAAAAATATTTTAAATTTTGAAAAAGACTATCATGATGCCAAAACAATTCTTTTAGAACAAAATTATCGCTCTACAAGTACCATATTAGATGCTGCAAACCAAGTAATTAGAAACAACAGGCAAAGAAAAGATAAAAATTTATGGACAGCTAGAGGAGTAGGAGAAAAAATAAAATATTATCGTGCTTATAATGAACGAGATGAAGCGCAATATGTAATAAGAAAAATAAAAGAATTGATCAACCAAAAAGTAGAATATAAAGATATTGCAGTCCTATATAGAACGAACGCTCAATCACGTGTAATAGAAGAAGAAATGTTAAAAGAAAACTTACCTTACCGAGTAATTGGAAGTTTTTATTTCTATTCTAGAAAAGAAATTAAAGATTTAATTGCTTATTTAAGATTAATTCATAATTTTAAGGATAATGTCAGCCTATTAAGAGTAATTAATTCTCCAAAAAGAGGAATCGGACTAAAGACAATTCAAACATTAACAGAAAAAGCAGATACAGAAGAAATTAGTATATATGAAGCAATATCAAAAGGAAAAGAATTAGAATTTAAACAAACAATAGAAAAACTAAAAGTCTTATCAGAAGAATTAACCCTAACAGAATTAATTGATAAAGTACTAGAAGCATCAGGAATGAGACAAGAATTAGAAAGCGAAAAATCCCTAGAAGCAGAAGTAAGATTAGAAAACTTAGAAGAATTTAAGTCAATTACTAAATCATTTGAAGAAAGAGAAGGATTAATTTCCCTAGAAGACTTTTTACTAGAAATTAGTTTAATTAGTGATGTAGAAGAATATAAAGATGATCCAAATAGAATTAGTTTAATGACAGTCCATTCAGTAAAAGGATTAGAATTTTCACACGTCTTTGTCGTAGGAATGGAAGAAGGAATTTTTCCTCATATGAATTCCTTAATGGAAACAAGTGAACTAGAGGAAGAAAGAAGACTTTGTTATGTGGCAATCACTAGAGCAAAAGATGACCTACATCTAATTAATGCTAGACATAGAACTTTATTTGGAAAAGACCAAGTAAATCCGGTTAGTAGATTTATAGGAGAAATTAGTAAGGATTTGCTAGAATCTAATACAAAAGAAGAACAAATAGTAGAACAAAAATTAGATAAAGAAGATATGTTTAGAGAAGAAGAAGTAGATTATCAAGTTGGAGATTACGTATACCATGAAAGCTTTGGTACAGGAAAAGTAGTAGAAGTAACCAATACTCTAGTAAGTGTTGCCTTTAAACATCCACATGGAATCAAAAAATTAATGAAAAATCATAAAAAGTTATCAAAAGTATAGAAAAGGAGAGAACCCTAATGAAGGAAAAGCTAATCAATCATTATATATTAATGATTAGTAACAATAATCATTCAGAAATTAGTGGTTGTTATTTAAAAAAATGTCTCAAGGAATATCTATTCTAGAAGTACCAGAAAAAGAACTTCAAATAGTAGAAAAATTTCCAAATATAAAAAAGAGTATAGAACAAAATCAAATATTACAAATATACAAAGAAGGTTATGGCTTCTATGCTATAATAGAAAATCATCATGATGAAGGACCTTATGCAGAACAAGAGTATTTAGAGGTAATAGCAGAAGAAAAACAAGAAGATTTATTGGAAACATTAATTCAATTAGATCAAAAAATAGCAAATGATTCTCTAAATTTATCTCCTAAGAAAGCATATCGCTACTATGGAATGGAAAAATATAGGTAAGGAGAAGATAAAATGGAACAAAAAAATTATACGTTATTAATTTTGGCAGCAGGAATGGGAAGTAGATTTGGTGGCTTAAAACAAATTGAACCATTAGGACCAAATCAAGAATTTATTATTGATTATTCCGTATATGATGCCATCAAAGCAGGATTCAATAAAATTGTATTTCTCATCAAGAAAGAAAATGAAGAGGTATTTAAAGAAACAATAGGAAAAAGAGTAGAACCACATATTAAGGTAGAATATTGTTTTCAAGAGAATAATAATATACCCGAAGGATACAAAATACCAAAAACAAGACAAAAGCCTCTAGGAACAGCACATGCTATTCTTTGCTGTAAAGATAAAATAAAAGAACCATTCATGATGATCAATGCAGATGATTTTTATGGAAGAGATGCTTTCTTTAAGGCAGTAGAATTTTTAAGAAAATCAGAAGATAAAATTCCCCACTCATATGGATTAGTAGGGTATTTAGTAAAAAACACCATGACAGAAAATGGAGCAGTAAAAAGAGGAGTTTGTGAAGTAAAACAAAATGAATTAACAAAAATTATAGAAAGTTCATTAGAAAAGAAAAATGGTAAAATCATTGCAACACCATTAAATGGAGAAAAAGAATTTGAAGTATCAGAAAATACCATAGTATCGATGAATATGCTATTATTTACTCCAAGTATTTTCTCTTATATTGAACAAAAATTTCCTGAATTTTTACAAAAAAATCAAGATAACTTAGAAACATGTGAATTTTTAATTCCAGATGTTTTATTTGATTCCATCAAAGAAAAATATGCAACAGTCAAAGTATTACAAACAACTGCTACATGGTATGGGGTAACCTATAAAGAAGATGCTAAAGGAGTAAAAGAAGCCTTAAAAAAATTAGTAGAAACAAACGAATATCCAAATAATTTATGGGAAAATGAATAAAAAATCCCTAAAAGGTGATAAAATGAATGACTTAAGGATAATAAAGAAAAAATATGGGGAAAATATGGCTAAATTGTGTCGAAGCATGTTTCCTACTTTATTGGAAACAGAAGGATTATTACCAAAGTTACTCCTAGATAATTTTTCTGCCAATCATAATTTATTTAAAGAACTGGTTCAGCAAGAATTAGAAATAGAATTTAGAAATTATATTTATAGTTTAGTAGAAAGAAAAACCAAACCCAAAAAGGGAATCAATAAAACGCCAGAAAAATTATTAAATGAAGCAGGATATGATTTATATGAATGTAAAAGTGAAGAAGACATTCAAAAGTTTAAAAAATATTATGCTAGCGGAGAAAAATTATGTACCTTTCAGGGAGGAAGATTAGATCAATGTAGAGTATTTTTTGCAGTAAAAAAAGATGTTGATCAAATCAAAAGAGAAGACTATCAAAATCCTAAAAGACAAGACAAATATGGAACAAGTGTAATAAGTATTCAATTTACCAAAGATTCAACTCATACCTTATCCATTAAAAATAGATATAATCACACCGTAAATTGTCCAGATTCAACATTTTCAAATAATTTAGATAATATTATAGAAGGATTAACCGAGAGTTTTGAAAAAGAATATGGATTAGTACAACAACATAGAAATAATGAATTAGAAATAGCAGGTTACGTTAGAGCAAATGATGGAAAATATTATCCATATAACTATGAATTAAATAATGTATATTATTGTCCAAATAATATCATTATTGATAATTTTGAAATAAAAAAATATGAAAAAGAAAAGTATATAGTAATGGACTATTTTATAGTAGATTTAGTAAATAAAGAAATAAAATTATATGACAAAAAATTACAGGATTCATTTCCAGATACGATTAAAGAAATAGAAAATATAGAAATCAAAAAAGAGAAAAAAGAAAAAACACTAACAATAAAAAGAAAAAATAAAGAAAATATAGAAATTGTCTTAAATGATGATAATCAAATGATAAAATTATCTAATTCAAATATCAAAAAAACAAATAAATTTTTATTTTACAATGAATTTTTAAAAGAAATAACCTTGTCAAATTTAGAAGAAGCAGGAGATTATTTTTTAGGAAAAAATTATTCCCTAGAAAGGCTATCTTGTGACAAATTAAAAAAAGTAGGAAATGGATTTTTATATTCCAATAATTCTTTAAAAGAGTTACTCTGTCCAAACTTAGAGGAAATAGGAGATGATTTTTTCTTTTTTAATAACTCTTTAAAAGAAGTATCTTTTCCTAACTTACAAATAATAAAGAATCGATTTTTATTTAACAATAGAATAATAAAAAAGATAAACTGTCCAAAATTAAAAAAAATAAGAAATTCTTTTTTGCATTATAATAATAAATTAGAAGAATTATCTTGCCCAAATTTAGAGGAAATAGGGGATGATTTTTTATATAAGGATCAATTTTTAAAAGAACTAAATTGTCCAAACTTAGAGAAAGTAGGAGATTGTTTTTTATTTAATAATTATAGATTAGAAGAACTAATTAGTTCAAAATTAAAAAAAGTAGGAGATTGTTTTTTATATCATAATAATTTTTTAACAAAATTCTTTTGCCCAAATTTAGAAGAAGTAGGAGATTATTTTTTATTTAATAATTATGGATTAGAAGAATTAATTAGTTCAAAATTAAAAAAAGTAGGAGATTATTTTTTATATAATAATAATTTTTTAACAAAGTTCTTTTCCTCCAATTTAGAAGAAGTAGGAATTTATTTTTTAGAAAAACATCCAATATTTAATAAAGATAACATAATGAAAAAAGAAAAAAAGCCCAAGTTAATCAAAAAATATCTTCCCTTTATCAATAAAACAGCATAGCAAGAAAAAAATTACAACAAATGTAACAAAAAAACAAAGAATATGCTATAATAAATGAAAAACAAAAGAAGAAAGAAGGAAAGTAGTAAATGAAAAAAGATGAAATCACACTAAAAAATACAAAACAAGAAATATTAGATGCTCTAAATGAAGCCTTATTAAGAGAGAAAAATAGTGCAAAAACAAAATCGAATCCAGAAGAAGAAGAAAAAATAAGAAAGACACAAATAGCAGTAGTAGAAACAAAAAAGAATGTAGAACAAAATATTTTTTCAAAAGAATTAATGAATAAATTTCAAGATTTAGAAACAGCAATTGCAACAGAAGAAGAAAAGTTAAAAACTTTATATGGAGTAGAAAAAGAATTAAATAATTTAACTCTACTAATCAATACAGGAAAAGATTTAATAGAAGATTTAGAAAAAGAAAAAAAGAAGAAATCACTAAAAATAGAAGAAGAAATGAAACAACTAGAAGAAGAATATAACAAGAAATCAAGTGATTTAATAAAAGAATATGAAGTAAAAACAAAAACCTTAAAAACAGAAAGAGAAAGAGAAATAGAAGAATATAATTATAAAATAAAAAGAGAAAGAGAACTCGCTAACAATCAATGGGAAGATGAAAAAAAATTACGAGAAATAACCTTGAAACAAAAAGAAGAAGAAACACAAAAAATATTAACAGATATAAAAGAAAAAGAAAAAAATATAGAAGAGTTAGAAAAAAAAGTTGCAGATATTCCTAATTTATTAAATAAAGAATATGAAAAAGGAAAAAAAGATGCAATAAGTGAATTAGAAAAAGAACATAAATATGAAAATGAATTATTAAAAAAAGATTATCAAAATAAAATTGATAGACAAAATGATAAAATAGAATCTCTAAAAGAAGAATTAGAAAAAGCAAGAATATTAAATGAAAGTCTACAAGAAAAGATGGATAAAGCTTATAAAGAATTAAAAGAATTAGCAACGAAAACAGTAGAAGCAAATGGAGGAGTAAAAATACTTGGTCAAAACAATCAAGGAGAAACAAAATAAGAAAATCAAAGTAGAGTAAAGAATGGATGAGTGAATATATCCATTTTTTATTTTACACAAATTTTTTCCCATACTAAACTTCAGATTGAACAAAGTTCTGATATAAAAATAATCCTATTGAGATATCAAATTTAACATAAAATTACATTTATAGAAAGAGATAATTTATTTTGGAAAAAATATTAACGTAACTTGCTTATAAATAGAAAAATATGATATGATAAATTTGAAAATAATAGGAAAGAGGAAAGAAAATGAAGAAACTTCCTAAAATCATCATTATAATAGTAGGAATAATCATAATTATTTTAGGTATTACATTATGGAATAAAAGGAATAATAAGAATATAGAAAAAGAATCAGAAAAAGTAATACAAAAAGATGAAGCACCAAAAGAAAGTGAACCATATGAAAATAAAACAACCATTGAAAGTGATCAAACAGACAATAAAGAAGAAAAAGAATTAAAATATGACCAATATGTAGTAGCAAATGGATTTGCAGGAGCATCAGATAATGTTTATTATACAAGAAATAAGATTTTATATCATTTAGTAATATCGACCAATATAACAACAAAATTAGCAGAAGGAGTAGAAAAAATAGAAGATGATATTGATACAGTATTAGTATACAAAGGAGAAAACTTCAAGATAATAAAAGAAGATAATTATGTAACCTATATGGAAAGTTAGGAGAGAAAAAGATGAAAAAGAAATTTTTGTGGATAGGATTAATCGTTATAGGACTAATTTTTACTCCTAATGTTTATGCAAAAGAGATAAAAACAGGAACCTATAAAATTGTAAGTGCCTTAGATAAAGACAAAATATTAGTAGAAAAAGAGGGAAATATTGAACTAGGAAATGAACAAAGTGAAGGAATAAAAACATGGGATATATCATCAGATGGAGGCTACTACTACATTAAAAGTCATGATGATAATCATATGACTTTAGATGTAAGTGGAGCGATTGCCAAAAATGGTAGCAATGTTCAATTATATGAAGAGAATAAAACTATTGCTCAAAAATGGCGACTTGTCTTCGCCGATAGTACATCTTATTATATCACCTCAGCACTAGGAAATTATAATATGGATGCAGCAGGAGGTAGTAAAGCTTTAGGAACCAATATGCAAATTTATAAAGGAAATGGAACAAATGCTCAAAAATGGCAATTAGTAAGACAAGACGAACCACAAAAAACAATAGAAGAAGGATCATATATCATTAAAAATAAAGCAAATCCAAATAATGCATTAGATCTCTTTTTAGCAAGTACAAGTAATTGTACCAATATTGATGTTTATTCAGCAAATAATACTTGGGCACAAATTTGGAATATTTCTTATTCCGAAGATGGATATTATACCATTGCAACACAAATGAATGACAAGAAAGTAATAGACGTTTTTGGAGGAGCATTTGGAAATTTAAGTAATGTTCAACTATATCAATCAAACGGAACCAATGCCCAAAAATGGTTAATTAATCAAAATGAAGATGGTAGCTATTCATTTTATAGTTATGATGGAATCTGGGCAATTGATATCCTTTGCGGATCGACTGCATCAGGAGCAAATATTCAGCTATATCAACCAAATGATACTCCTGCTCAAAAATATAGTTTAGAAAAAGTAAATGTAGAGCCAATCGAAAATGGTTACTATACAATCAATTCAGCATTAGATGACACAAAAGTAGTTGGAGTAAATAACGAAGCACTTTATAATGGAAAAAATATCGAGCTAAGAACAGCCAATGATCATAACTATACCAAATGGCACATTAAAAGAATAAAAAATGATATTTATACAATAACAAGTGCAGAAAACAAAAACAAAGTAATCGATGTATCAGGCAATGGAAAAGCAAATGGAACCAACATTCAAGTATATGAATCAAACAACAGTGATGCTCAAAAATGGATTATAAGAAAAAATGAGGATAATACATATAAAATCATCGGAGTAGCCAGTAATAAATCCATGGATATCGCAACAGGATCTTCAAATGAAGGAACCAATATCCAATTATATGAATGGAATGGAACGAATGCCCAAAAGTTCATCTTAACACCAACAGAAGTAGTCCCTTATACCCAAGAGTATGAAGCAGGAAATTATATTATCCAAAGCAATTTGAATACCAATAAAGTAGTAGATGTTAGTGCAGCTTCCAGATCAAATGGAACGAATATTCAACTATATTCAGAAAACGGAACAAAAGCTCAATTTTGGAAATTAGACTATTTAGGAGATGGACAATATGTATTTAGAAGTTTGCTTCATACAGGATTAGTTTTAACTGCTAATGGAACAAATGTTGAATTAAACAAATACACAGGAGCAGATAGTCAAAGATGGTATTTAAATAAAAAAGGAAATATAACCATCATGATTAATAAAGCAAACGGACAATATGTAAATGTTACGGATGGTAAAACAAATGATTCAACAAATATTTCTCTAAGTAATACAACCAAAGATAGCAACCAATTTGTTTTTAGTAAATATACAAATGAAATAAAATATAAAGGAATAGACGTTTCTTATCATCAAAAAACAATTGATTGGGGAGCAGTCAATGGACAAATTGATTTTGCAATCATCAGAGCAGGATATAGTGACGAAGTAATACAAGAAGATGGAACAGATAAATATCAAGATAAAACATTCATAGAAAATGTAAAAAAATGTGAAGAATATAACATTCCTTATGCACTATATTTTTACTCATATGCCAATAAATTAAATGATGGAGATAATCCAAGTTACAATATTGGACCAGGAAGTTCTGGAGATAGTGAATCAGTTCATATGATAAAACTAATCAATAAAATTAGACAATTAGGATATAATCCAAACTTAAAAATACCAATCTATTTCGATCAAGAAGAACCAGACGTATATAATAAGATATCCAGTGTAAATTCAGGAGAAGGAACAAAAAGATTATTAACAGATATAGCAAATCGATTCTGTGGAAACATGAATAATAATGGTTATCAATGTGGAATTTATTCCAATAAAAATTGGTTAAACAATAACTTAGATATTTCATCTATCGCAAAAAATCATGCAATTTGGGTTGCACAATGGCCAGAGCCTTTCATGCGCTTTCCTGACGAGGGATTATCAAGAACTACAAGTTATACAACAACACCATATAAAGTATGGCAATTCTCAAGTTCAGGTTCAATCAATGGAATATCAGGAAATGTCGATTTAGACATTGGTTACAATATATTTGATTAAAGACTACTGAAAAATAAACAGTAGTTTTTTTTGAAAAATAGAAAAAGAAATAATCTCAATCCTTAAATCACCTTTAAATTTCAAAAAATAGATGATATACTAGCCATAGAAGTAAAAAATAAACAGAGAAAAAGGTGACAATATGAAAGAGAGAATGGAAGAATTAATAGAAATTATTAATGAAGCAGATTATAATTATCATACACTAGATAATCCTACCATAACGGATCAAGAATATGATAAATACTTAAAAGAATTATTTGAAATAGAAAAAGAACATCCAGATTGGATAAGAGAAGATTCCCCAACTCAACATGCGGGAGGAAAAATTATAGATAGCTTTAAAAAAGTAACTCATAAGATCCCAATGATGTCATTAAGTGATATTTTTTCAGAAAAAGAATTACTAGAGTTTGATGAAAGAATAAAAAAAGAAAAAATTTATCCACAATATATGTGTGAATTAAAAATTGATGGATTATCTGTTTCATTATTATATGAAAAAGGAAAATTAGTAAGAGCGGCAACAAGAGGAGATGGAACAGTAGGAGAAGATATAACACACAATGTCAAAACAATAAAAGCCATTCCTTTGAAATTAAAAGAAGAGGTAGATATTGAAGTCCGTGGAGAAATTTTTATGAATAAAAAAACATTAGCAAAATTAAATGAACAACGGAAAAAAGACAATCAACCTTTATTACAAAATTGTCGTAATGCTGCAGCAGGATCAATGAGACAATTAGATTCAAAAATTGCCGCAGAAAGAAAATTAGATAATTTTATTTATCATCTCCCAAATCCTAAAGATTATGGACTAAATACCCATGAAGAAGCAATCAAGTATATGCACAAATTAGGATTAAAAACCAATCCAAATAATCGATTAGTAAATAGTATAGAAGAAGTCTTAGCATATATAGAAGAAAAACAAGAAATCAGAAAAGACTTAGCTTATGATATTGATGGAATAGTAATTAAAGTAAATAATATTGACGAACAACAAAAATTAGGTTATACAGCTAAGTATCCAAAATGGGCTACAGCCTATAAATTTCCTGCTGAGGAAGTATTAACCAAATTAATGGATATTACTTTTACCGTTGGAAGAACCGGACAAATTACTCCAAATGCTGTATTAGAACCAGCAATAGTAGCTGGATCAACTATCACCAGAGCAACACTTCATAATGAAGATTATGTAAAGGAAAAAGAATTAAAAATAGGAGATATTGTATCCATTAGAAAAGCAGGAGATGTCATTCCAGAAGTAGTAGAAGCAAAAAAAGAAAGAAGAACAGGAAAAGAAAAAGAATTTGAAATGATTACAAACTGTCCGATGTGCAACACCCCTTTAATCAAAAAAGAGGGGCAGGTAGATTATTTTTGTCCAAATGAAAAATGTCCAGCACGCCATATTGAAAGCTTAATTCATTTTGTATCAAGAGATGCCATGAATATAGAAGGATTAGGAGAAAGAATTATGGAAGATTTCTATAATTTTGGATACATTGAAAATTTAGCAGATATTTATTCACTAAAGCAACATGAAAAAGACTTAATTAGATTGGAAGGGTATGGAGATAAATCAGTAAAAAATTTATTAGAAGCAATTGAAAAAAGTAAAGAAAATTCCTTAGAAAAATTAGTATTTGGATTAGGAATACCTCATGTAGGAGAAAAAACTGCCAAAATCCTATCAAAAGAATACAAAACAATGGAAAATTTAATGCTCGCAACAGAAGAAGAATTAATCAAAATACCAGATATAGGATTAATTATTGCGAAAAGTGTAGTGTCTTATTTTTCAAATGAACAGAATCAGGCAATAATAAAAGAATTACAAGAATTGGGAATGAA
The DNA here is from genome assembly GCA_947599755.1 of uncultured Bacilli bacterium. GTDB lineage: Bacteria > Bacillota_I > Bacilli_A > RF39 > UBA660 > CANQFO01. Next base: position 1,445 of record CANQFO010000009.1, on the reverse strand, counting down.
TATGACTTATCTTGGACAAGAAATAATAGAAAATGAAGATTTCAGTGGAAAAAACTTCGTATTAACAGGTACATTAACAGAATTTACAAGAGATGAAGCAAAAGAAAAAATAGAATCTCTTGGAGGAAAGACAGTAGATTCAGTATCAAAAAAAACAAGTGTAGTAATTGTTGGAGAAAATCCTGGTAGTAAATACAAAAAAGCACAAGAATTAGGAATAGAAATTTGGACAGAACAAGAATTTGTGGAAAAAACAAAAAATTAATGATAAATTAAGTATTCCAAATATTGATCAAAAAATATAAATAACAAATGGAAATGATTATAATAATATGATATTAGGAAAAAAGACAATACATCAGCAGTAATATTAGTAAAAAAGGAGATTTTTATGGAAAAAAGATATAAACAATGGCGTGAATTAATCCTTGATCCTTTTACAATTAAATGGAAAAAAATACAATTAAAAGAAATAATAAATTATTTTCCTGCTGGAAATGATGTATTAGAGTGCACAGGATATATGGATAATACTCCTTGCAATATCATAATAAAACTAGAGAAAAGTAAAATGGCAGATTTTAAAACAGAAGAAAAAAATTTAAAGTTACTAAATAAAAATAATTATCTAAACTTAATTCCTAAAGTATATGAATCTGGTATCACACAAAATAGAAAATATCTTGCTTTAGAAAAAATAGAAGGGAATAGATTATCTGATATTTTGAAGAAAAAATCTCCTAATATAAAATCCCTATATTTAAGAAAATATGGTAAGATGTTAGCCAAAATTCATCAAATTCCAACAGATAAATTTAATATTGCGAAACAAAGAATAATTAATGAAATCCCCAAAAGAGAAGATTATCCACAAATAGATAATGATATTCAACAATATATTACTTATTTGCAAAGGAACAAACCGATAATAGAGATGAATACATTTATCCATGGTGATTTTCATTATGCCAATATTTTATGGAAGAAACAAGAAATTGTAGGAATATTAGATTTTGAATATAGTGGAAAAGGGTTTAAAGAGCAAGATATTGCTTGGGCATGTATATTAAGACCAACACAGGAATTTATGAATAATATAGAAGATATTAAAAATTTTTTAATCGGATATTTGGAAATAGGAAATTTTGATGATCAAAAATTAAAATGGTGCTTGATCAATGCCTATTGCCATTTCTATTTGATAAATATAAATAATGAAAAATATATAAATCGTATACGTTTATTGTTAGAATCGATAAAAAATGATAAAGTAAGAATCAATTAATGTTTATACAAGAAAAGGAGAAAATTAGATAAATAGTTATAGATCAATCAGAATGAAAAAATTTGACTCTCCTTTTCTGATACAATATTATTTAGGTGGTTAACAAAACTATTAAATAATGATATTATATTCATTGAGAAAACAACTCCTTAAAACCTTT
>CANQFO010000008.1 GCA_947599755.1 uncultured Bacilli bacterium | reverse complement strand
ATGAATTCCTGCAGCACGAGCTTTTTGAGTAATCCTTAAAATAGAATCCTCCACTTCTTTAGCAGCAACCATCATCAAATCTGCAAGTTCATCAATAATTACTACAATATAAGGAAGTCTCGCTTTCTTTTCTTCTTCCACCGAATGTTCTTGATTCCATTTATCAATATAAGCATTATATGTTTCTATACTTTTTGTTTTTGTATCACTAAATATTGAATATCTTCTTTCCATCTCAGCAACCATTTTACTAAGAGCAACAGCAGCTTTTTTCGGATCAGTAACAACAGGACACAAAAGATGAGGAATACCATTATATACAGACAATTCAACCACTTTAGGATCAACCATAACAAGTTTAACTTCATCAGGTCTTGCTCTCATCAAAATAGAACAAATAATTCCATTAACGCATACAGATTTACCAGAACCAGTAGTACCAGCAATTAACATATGAGGCATCTTATTTACCTCACACACTCCAATATCACCCATAATACTTTTTCCAAGTGGAACCATAAGCTTTTTATCCATAGAAGAAGTCATTAATTTACTACTAATAATCTCATAAAAACTAACCGGTGTTGCAACATCATTAGCAAACTCAATCCCAACTGTATTTTTTCCAGGAATAGGTGCTTCAATACGAACATCTTTTTTTGCCAAAGCCAAAGCAATTTCACGATTAATTGCTAAAATTTTATTTACTCTTGTCCCACTAGCAATCTCTAATTCATATTGAGCAACAGAAGGTCCAATATGAACTTCAACAACTTTTCCTACAATCTTAAAATCTTTCAAAACATTTTCCAAAGTAACAATATTTTTTTCAATAGCAGATCCATCAGTAGACTTTTGCTTCTTCTTTGGCTGATCCAAAAGACTAAGAGGAGGTAATTGATACTGATAGTTAGTAGCAAGTATTTTTTCATTTTGTTTATCCACTTTTTCCAAAGAGGATTGCTCTTCTTTTTCCTTGACAGAAACTTTAGTTAATTGATCAATACTAGAAATTTTAATATGCTTATCTTCTTCTACCTCTTCCTCTACAGAATCTTCCCCATCACTAATAATTACTTTAGATTTTGACACAGGATCATCATAGGCAGGATCCGATTTTTTCTCTCGACGAATAGAAATCTTATTTTTAATAAAATCAACAATAGAAAATCCTGTAAACAAAGAAGTTCCAGATACCATTAATACCCAAGAAACAATTTGCATTCCAGCATAAGAAAATAATTTCACAAACAAAATAGAAAATACTCCTCCAACTAATCCTCCGCCAACAGCAAACCAATCCTCAAGTAATCCAGTATTCATAATCCCATTAAACCCCGCAACTAACTGATTAACAGTTTCTTTAAATATAAGCATCATATTATTATCATTTTCAACAACAAATTCCCGATGCATAATAGTCAAAAAACCAATTAAAAAAACATAAAGACCAATCAGCTTTGTTGAAAAAAAATCAGGCCACTCCCTTTTTAATAATAAATATCCTCCAATAATAAATAAAACAACTAATAAAACCATATATAAAGAACCCACTAAAAACAAAGCAAAAGAAGAAATTAACCGTCCTACAGGTCCATATTTTCCAATTCCCAAGATTGCTGCTAAAACAAGCAAAAGACCATATAATTCAACACTATGATCAAATGATTTTTTTACTGTTTTCTTTCTTTTTTTCTTCGCCATAATTCATTACTCCTATCATCACAACCTAATTATACAACAAATCGAAAGAATTAAAAAGACTCAAATCACTAACTTTACAAGAATATCAAAAAAAAAGAGCCTAAGCCCTAGATACATATTTTCCATCACTAGTAGAAACCAAAATCTTTTCACCCTGTTCAATAAATAAAGGAACACGAACAACAAGACCAGTTTCACATTCTGCATCTTTTAATGCATTATTGGTTGTATTACCTTTTACAGCTGTCTCAGTATGAGTAACTACCAACTCAACTTTATCAGGTAAATCAATCCCTAATACTTCACCTTCATAAGTAGTAATATACACCTCTAAATTCTCAGTTAAAAACTTAGCTCCATCCAAAATAATACTCTTATCCAATTCTAATTGCTCGTAATTATCCATATTCATAAAATAATATGTATCACCCATAACATACAAATACTGCATTAATTGCTTTTCAATACGAGCCGTTGCAACTTTTACACCAGCATTAAATGTTTTTTCAAATATTGCTCCAGTCCTCAAATTTTTAAGTTTAGCTTTAACAATAGCAGCACCTTTTCCTGGTTTAACATGCTGAGTATCCATCACAACATAAATAGCACCATCAACTTCAATCGTAATACCATTTTTCAAATCATTTGTACTAATCATTTTCTCACTCCTAACCCAAAAATAAGACAATGCCTATTTTATTTCTTTTCCTTATGTACTGTATGTTTTCTACAGTGAGAACAGTATCGATTCAATTCAAGACGTTCTGTTGTATTCTTAACATTTCTTGGTTCTCTATAGTTTTCATTTTTACATTCACTACACACTAGAGTTTTATATTGTCTATTTCCTGCTTTAGCCACTTTTATCCCTCCTTACATGACGTCTATAGGTATTATACCAAAATTTTATAAAAATGCAAAAGATTTTTGTCAAATCAATAAGAAAAGAAAAAAGTATAACAATTATCTTAAAAGTTAAATTCCATACATTTCATAATATTGATTAGTAACTGCTTTCGTAATCCTAAGAGTAACCAAACTAGCATAATCATAAGAAGAATTTGGATGAGAAGAATTAGGAGAAGTAACAACAATAGAAAATTTTGGATTTTGAAAAGGAGCAAATCCAATAAAAGAACTAGTAATCGTTTCTGTATCAATAACACCATTATGATCATTATCAATAAAACTCTGTGAAGTTCCCGTTTTTCCTGCAGAATCCAATTTATCATCAATATATCCTCTTCCATATCCCCCATTCATATGCATAACAGCATAAAATCCATCTTTCATTCTTTGCATATATTCTGGTTTCGTATCTATAGTATTAAGAACTTTTTTAGAAGAAGAATAAATCACTTTCCCAAGTTCATCTCCATTAGTCGCCTGATGAACTTCTTTTAATAAATAAGGTTGTAATCGACTACCCCCATTAGCAATCGTAGAAATATATTGAGAAAGTTGTAAGGGAGTATAAGCTTCATATTGACCCATAACAAAATCCAACAAATTTCCTGCACTCTTATCATCTGATGTACATCCAGAACTCTCGATCGGTAAATCAATTCCTGTTTTAACACCTAATCCAAAAGAATGATACATAGATCGATAAGTATCAAAAGAACTTTGATTAAAATTAAGCTTCATCTCCCGAAAATATTCTTGTCCATTTACACGAATAGCTGTCTTAAACTGATAAACATTACTACTTTTTGCAAGTGCAGTAATATCATCAATTAATCCTAATGTATGAGAAGAACACTTCTCTGGTGCTCCTGCTACTTTAATACATTCATCTATCATTTTTTCTCCAATATGAATAGCTCCTGTATTATAACCAACTAAAATAGAAGCACCCTTCACAACAGAACCAGGAGTAATGGGTGAAGTCAAAATACTACTAATATTATCAACAATCTCACCATTAACAATCTTTTTAGAAGCCATAGCCAAAATTTCTCCAGTATTAGGATCTTGAACAATTACACTAGAATGATCATAATATTCTGTATTAGGCTCATTTTTAGCCTGTACCAATTCCGAAGCAATAATTTGTTCTACCTTTTGTTGAAATAAAATATCAATAGATAAAACAATATCATTTCCTCTTTTCCCCTCTTTAGCAAGTTTTAATTCATGAGAACTAATCACTTCATATTCATCCTTTTCTCCCTTTAAATAATTTTCATATTGTTTCTCCAAATAACTCAACCCAACCCGATCATTTAAAGAATATCCCAATTTTAAATATTTATCTTTTTCCTCAGCAGGAATACCTTGAGTAGAAGTAGAAACCGTACCCAAAATAGATTTTAAAGTATCTCCATAAGGATAAACTCTTTCCCAATCAATTTTAGTATTAAACCCCTTCAATTTTTCATTATTTTCCGAAATATAAGCATATTCACTATCACTAGCATCGCTTTTAATCGTCTTTTCTTCATAAGTATATCCATTATTCATTAAATAATACAAATATGCCACTTTCAAATCTAATTCACTAAATTGGCTTAATTCCTCTTCAGTAATCCGTTGTAAAATCAATTCATCTAAATCACGGCTAGTCATTTTTCTTTGTTCAACTTTTTCTCTTTCCTCACTCTTAACCTTATTTGCACAAAGATCAGGATACTTAACAAAATAATATTCCCTTTTAGCACGAAGAGTTAACTTTGAAAGATCAAAATCCAAATGATTAGCAACTTCATTAGCAAGATTAATCATCTCTTCATCTGTTGTACCTTTCTCTTTTTTATAAGTAATCGTTTTTAAAGATTTATTATCTACAATTACACGATAATTTCGATCATAAATTCTTCCTCTTGGTGAACTAGTACCAGAAACCTTCGTATAAGTAAGAGAAGCAAGTTCCGAAGAATATTGATGAGAAGAAAAAATCATAACAAAACAAAGTTTACCAAAAACAAAAAGAAATAAAAATAAAACAAGTACAAGAAAAAACACAAATCGATGAGAAACAATTACATCATAATTTCTTTTTTTAGCAATTTGATTAAGTTTTTTTCTTTTTTTTATATATCTTCTCAATTAAACTCCTCCCATCTAATAATAGTTTATCACATATTTTTAAAGTTATTTCATATATTTTTTTAGAGGTGATATTATCTATAAAGAATTAATAAAAAAATACATTCCTCTTTTAAAAATAGAAGACATCAAAAAATATGCAATATCACAAAATATAACTTTAACAAACGAAGAAGCACAAATAATTTATAATTGTATAAAGAAACATTATCAAGAGCTACTAGAAAAAAATACTACTTGCATGATTCAATTAAAGAAACTACTACGCCCAGATCTTTACCAAAAAATAATAAATTTATATCAAGAATACCAACAAAAATACTTATAAATGCACAAAATCAATTTGTGCATTTTTTACATAAAAATAGAACCAATATCATCGTATCATAAAGAAATAGTGAAAAATCTTACTTTTTGTCAAAAAAAAAGAAAATTTCACTTTTCCATTTTAATTTTTGAAATCAAATCAGGATCAAATTTTTTTTGACGAATCATACTAATTTCATATCGATAAGGTGCCTTTTCTCGATCAATATAAGGAGTTTCTAAAATTTTAGGAACATTTTCTAATTTAGGATGATAAATAATTTTCGTTAAAGAATCAAATCCAATTTGACCAAATCCTATATTTTCATGTCGATCTTTATGAGCACCAAGAACATTTTTACTATCATTAACATGAACACAATAAATTTTATCTATTCCAATTAAGGAATCAAATTGATCGAGAAAATCATCAAAATGGCTCATATCATACCCAGCATCATGTAAATGACAAGTATCCAAACAAACACCAAGATATTCTTTATGAGAAACCAAATCCATAATTGCTTGAATTTCTTCCAAAATTGAACCAATTTCAGTACCTTTACCTGCCATAGTCTCTAACAAAATAGTAACTGGATGAGTTCCTAAAATCATATCCAAACCTTTAGCAATATTAGAAATTCCCTGCTCTACTCCAAGTCCTACATGACTACCAGGATGTAAAACTAAATATTGAATTCCAAGTTGCTCACAACGTGCCAATTCTTCCTGTAAAAAGGAAACAGAAAAAGAAAACTTAGAAGGATCTTTATCATTCGCTAAATTCACAATATAAGGAGCATGAACAATAACTTTAGAATAATCAATATGTTCCTCTCTCATCTTAGAAAGAGCAGACAAAGTTAACCCATCTTCAATTGGATAACGATTAGTATTTTGTGGAGCTCCTGTATAAAACATAAAGGTATTCGCTCCATAACTAAGTGCTTCCTCTAAACTTCCTAAAAGTTGAGTATCCTTCTTAAACCCAACATGACTACCAATAAATAACATAAACTACCTCCAAAAACAGTATATCAAAAAAAAAGGTCAAAAAAAAGATTAAGACAAAACTTAATCTATTAAAATAACTTCATTAATTTTCCACACACTTAGTTGGTGAACCTATACTAGAAAAATTCAAAATTTTATCATAAGTCTGTCCAGACATTTGAACATTTCCACGAGCAAGTGAAGATGATTCAACAAGACTAGTTGTAGAAGTAATTGGAATTCCATGAGTACCATCAGACATAGCTACATAAAACTTTGTTTTACGATTAGTACCACTCGCAGTAACATGAATTAATACATAACCTTGAATATTTCTACCACCCCATGAAGATTTTCCTCCTTGATCAATTAAATCAATTGTAGTCTCTCCAGATCCAGCTCCAGCACTAATACTACCAGAAGAAGAAAATGGAACATAATAATATTTATCAACATCAACCGCAGTAGAAACTGTACCACCACAAGTTAACCCATCAGATGCCCATAAATCAGCAACAGCATTAGAATAAGACTTAGCTGTATCAACAAATGTATCTTTTCTAGCATTTTCCATATATCTCGTCATTGCAGGAATAGCAATCATCAATAAAATTCCCATAATAACAATAACAGCAAGCAACTCAATTAAAGTAAATCCTTTTTTATTTTTAATATTTTTCATTTAATTTCTCTCCTCTCATACCCTACAAATAAATCATATAATACTTCATTTTAAAAATCAAGAAATTTAATCATATTTTACAAAATGATTGACAAAATAACATCAACTTCCTGCCCGTATAATTCCCTCACAAGAAATCCCAACTTTACTTTGAATATAATCCTTCAACTGATTATCAGTCGCACGATATCTTAAAGAAGATTTAGCATATGATGAACCAGATGGAGAAGGACTTGCTGGCTTTGATGAACCAGATGGAGATGGACTTGCTGGCTTTGATGAACCAGATGGAGATGGACTTGCTGGTTTTGATGAACTAGATGGAGATGGACTTGCTGGTTTTGATGAACTAGATGGAGATGGACTTGCTGAATTAGAAAAATCAGATTCAGAAACAACAGATTGATTAATATCAGCCAACGCCACATTTTGAACTAATGAAGACGCTTTCCCACTAGTTAACTGATCAGAAGAAACTAAAGGAACCCCACGATAACTATTACCATTTTTTAAACTTTCAACTAATTGAACATAATATAAATATTGATTTCCTTTTTTCTGAATAACTACAAAAGAATTTCCCCATAAATAATTTCCTCCATTAGGAGGATTATCAAATTCAGAATTATCTAAATAATTCAAATCCATAATTAAACAACTTTTATCAGCAATTTTTAATGAATTATCTCCCCTAAACTTATATTTACCTAATGTAAGTAACTTTTTAGTATCTTCAACATAAGTACTATTTTTACTTTGATTCAAAATTCCTGTAACATTAGGAATCGCAACTGCTAAAATAATTCCCAATATGACCATTGAAGCTAGTAATTCAATTAAAGTAAATCCTTTCTCATCCTGTTTTTTTAAAAAAAATCTCAACATAATCACATCCTTACTCTAAAATCAATTATAGCAAATTTTACTCATAAGAAAAAGTTATTTTAATATTTTTTTCATATTTTCAATTTCCATCATCGTCGTATTAGTCTGTAATTCTTCATTAATCAAATAATCATATCGAAATAAAGCAAATCCCACATAATGTTTGACATTTCGAGCCAAAAGAATTTCTCTCATAATCATATCATCATTTTCCATCCATTCCATTGAACCTTTTTTTGCATAAGTATCAAAAACCCCCACTTTATAAAAAGCAAGAGCAACCAATAAATCAACCTGATTAGAAGTTATCATAGAAGACCATTCATCAAGTGTCTCCTTAAAAGCACGAACTTCATGATAAAATCCATAATAAATTTGTGGCATAATAAAATCAACATACTGATCGCTTTGTACCCAAGTTTTTACATCAGCAGAAATAAAATCATAATTATTGGAAATATTTCCATCAGGAGAAATCCCAAAAGAAACCCCTGCTTGCTTACAAACATCATGAACTCGCATAACCATACGATTAATAATCATTAAATGATAATCAGACAAAGACAAATTATCATGATCATTCAAATAATTTTGATAATCTTCCAAATCAATTTCTTGAGATGGATAAAAATAATCATCAAATAAAACTCCATCAACAGAATAATTTTTTACAAGTTCCAAAACTCCAGATACAATCAAATTTTCAACTTCAATTTTAGAAGGATTATAATAAATTCCATCTTTTATCCAAATGGTATCAGTATTAAGATAAGAAAATGCCGGATTAATATCAGTAATAGAAAAAACATCTTCTGTACTCCGAATTCGATAAGGATTAATCCACGCATAAAGCATCATATTCTTTTGATGAGTTTTTTTCAAAAAATATTTTAAAACATCATAACCTGGATTAACACCTTCACCACTAGATACTGTACTACTCCAAGGAAAAATTGAAGAAGGATAAATCGCATCAGAAAAACTCCTAACCTGTAAAATAATCATATTAAATCCCAATTGATATACACGATCAATCATTAAATCAATTGCCTTTTTATCTTCTATAACACTTTCTCCTTTTAAATATTGATTAAGTTCAATATAACTAATAAAAATAGCCCTTTTTTCACTCACATGACGCATCAGTTCATTCTCTTCTTGAGAAGAAAAAATATCAAAATAAACAAATATACTAACAATACTAAGAATGATTACTAAAAAGAAGAAATTACGCATAAAATCACCAAATCCATAGTATCAATAATCATTGCCTAATTTTGTCATTTTATTACTTCTTTTTGAATCAAAAATAATTTTTTATTTTGATAAAATCCATAAAAAATATTTTCTAATGAATAACCTTGTTGACTAAGAATTTTATCTAACCATAATCGATCTTTTCCAATTTGGATCAATACATCATCCTGAACCTTTCCATCAAGAATAACAGGTAAAGGATAAGTTCTATGCTTGTCATCTGCCCTCTTAAAAATAGATAACTTTCCACTAGTTTCTAAAATTGCATAATCAACTTCTTCTATAGATTTAATAGACTGAGATCGAAGTTGTGTTAACAAATCATCTAAATTATATCTTTGCTTTAACATTTCTCGAAAATTAATCTTTCCTCGATTAATAATAACAGAAGGGCTACCATCAATTAAATCCCTAGCTTTTTGACTATGCAAAGAAATTTTAGATACACTAATCTGCATAATAACTAAAACAGCTATAGGAACAATAGAAATAAAAATACTATCTTTATAATTTTCAATTGAAATTGCAGCCATTTCAGCAATAAAAATAGAAACAATAAAATCCATAATAGAAAGTTCCCCTATTTCCCTTTTCCCCATAAAACGATAAACAACAGCAATCATTAAATAAAAGAAAATACTACGAATAAAAACAATAAAAAATCCCATAAAATCACCTATTAATTAGAATACCAAATTCATATTTTTTTATACATAAACATAAAGTAAAGTGAGGTGAAATATGATTAATTTTAAAAAATACGGTTTACGACTAATCTATACAATACTATCAATCTTATTATCTTTACTAGCATTAACTACAATTTACTATTTTAATGGAATAAGTGAAAATACATACAAAATTTTAAAATTAATAATCTTACTAATCAATATCTTTATCAGTAGTTTTATCCTAGGAAAAAAAGCAACTCATAAAGGATACCTAGAAGGATTAAAATTAGCAGGAATATTAATTACAATATTTTTAATTTTATCAATTCTAACAAAACAAACATTAAAATTAACAATTATAATTTATTATTTAATTATAACATTTACATCAACACTAGGGAGCATGATAGGAATCAACAAAAAAACTATTCCAAAGAATAGCTAACTAACTTAATTCACGTTTAATAAGATGAATTTCTCTTTTGATGAGTAATCTTTTTAAACGATAATTTTTAGGTAATAATTCAAGAAGAACTTCACGAGATTTTAATTCCCTAAGATAATATTCATAAAAAAGCATATCCTTCTTTTTTAAAAATACTGGTCCAAAAAAATAATCTTTTTGCCAATATTTTTTCTTTCCTTTAGAAAATTTAATAATTTGATAAATAAATTTTTTATCTTTTACAAATTCTTCATCTTCAATATAAAACCCATGTTTACATAAAAATTTTTTTACATCTTTTTGATAATTATTGGGACTAAGTAAAATAGTTTTAACTTTCTTTAAAATAGACAAATTTCTTTTAAAAATTCCAATCATATTTCTGCCACCCATACCAGAAATAATAATAGTGTCTACCCCTTCTGAATAAGAATCTAATCCATCAGCAAGAGCAACTTTTATCTTATCTTCCAAATGCTCCCGTCTAATATTTTTCTCCGCAATTAAAACAGGTCCTAAAGCAACATCAGAAGCAATAACACGGATATTTTTCCCTTTTTTGACTAAATAAATAGACAATAGAGCATGATCACATCCAACATCCAAACAAAAAGACGCATCATCTACAAGATCACCTATTTTTTTTAATCGATCATTAATTTTCATTAATCAGTCAAAAAATCCTTTAACTTTCTAGAACGAGATGGATGTCTTAATTTTCGAAGTGCTTTGGCTTCAATCTGACGAATACGTTCGCGAGTAACTCCAAAAATTTGACCAACTTCTTCCAAAGTACGACACTGCCCATCATCAAGACCAAAACGAAGTCTCAAAACCTTTTCTTCTCGATCAGTTAAAGTCTTTAATACTCCCTTTAACTCTTCTTTCAACATCTCAACGGTTGCATATTCTTCAGGTCCCATAGTATGTTCATCTTGAATAAAATCTCCTAAATGAGAATCATCTTCTTCTCCAATTGGTGTCTCTAAAGAAACAGGATCTTGAGAAATTTTATAAACTTCTCTTACTTTTTCAATAGAAATTCCCAATTTTTTCGCAATCTCTTCATCAGTAGGTTCCCGGTTTAACTCTTGCGTTAATTGTCTTTGAACACGAGCCAATTTATTAATAGTTTCTACCATATGAACAGGAACACGGATCGTCCTTGCTTGATCAGCAATTGCTCGAGTAATCGCTTGACGAATCCACCAAGTAGCATAAGTTGAAAATTTATATCCTTTCGTTGGATCAAACTTATCAACAGCCTTCATCAATCCAATATTTCCTTCTTGAATTAAATCTAAAAATAACATTCCTCTTCCAACATATCGTTTAGCAATACTAACCACTAAACGAAGATTAGATTCCGCAAGCATCCTTTTTGCTTCCTCATCCCCATCTTCTGCGCGTCTAGCATATTCAAACTCTTCATCAGAAGTAAGCAAATTAATTCTTCCAATTTCTTTTAAATACATTCTTACAGGATCATTAATTTTAACATCCTTAGATAAAGTTAAATCCTCAACCACAACATCAGGAGTAATTTCTGATCCACTAGCATCATCATCAGTACCATCTTCTGTAACAATATTAATTTCTGCTTCCATCAAAGCATTATATAAATCATCTAAGGAATCACTATCAATTTCTAATCCTTTTAATTCATCAGCCAACTGCTCATACGTAATAAACCCTTGTTTTTTCCCTTGCGCTAGTAATTTATTTTTTCTCTCTTCCAAAGTTTTAATTTCTCCAACCATATCTATTCTCCTATTCTTAACTTCCTAATCTTCTCAGAAATTTTAGCTTGTTCCAAGGGATCAATTTCCTTTTTCATTAAATTTGTTAATCGTTTAATTTCTTGGCATCTTCCATAATCACGAATGACATGAAAATACTCAAACAATTCTTCCTTAGTAGTCACATCCCGATAATTACCTGCTAAAACCTGATTAACTAAATCTAAAATATCTTCCTTATCCTGAACATAAGTATAAAAATCAGCAACAGTAATGTTTCCAAATTTTTGATAATAATAAATGATTTCACTACAAAGAATTCTACTTTTTTCATTAGGAAAAACCAATTTTTCTTTTTCCACCTGACTAATAACCCAATCATTACATAACATAAAATAAAAAATTTGTTCTACTGCCTTTTCATACTTATTTTTACGGACAACTTTTTGTTGCACCAAATGAACATGTTGCTGCGGTATCAACTTTTCTGATTCTCTCTCGTGTTTTAATTCTTGAAACCGTTTTTCGAGTGTATTATACCCTATATCAAACTCTTTTGCAAGTTTTTTTAACAGAATTTCAATTCGAATTTCATCAGTAAGTTTTACAATCTCACCCAAAACAGTATGAATATACTCAGACTTTTCAACATCATCCTGAAAATTAACCTGTTCTTTTAATTGATTTAGCTTAAATTCTTGAAACGGAATACAAGAATCAATCAAAGAAAGAAATTTATCCTTACCCTGCTGAAAAATAAAAGTATCCGGATCATCTTCTTTTGGTAAACGAATTACTTTAATCTCAATTCCATGCTGAAAAAAAAGTTCCCCATTACGTATAGTAGCATGAACTCCAGCATCATCACCATCCAAGCAAAAAATAATATGAGGAGAAAGTCTTTTAATCAAAGAGATCTGTTCAGAAGTAAGAGCCGTTCCCATCAAAGCAACAGTATTTCTAACCCCAATTGTACTAGCACGTATCACATCCATAAATCCTTCCATAACAATAACAGAATTTTGACTACGACACTCTTCCCTAGCAATATGATAGTGATACAATAACTCTCCTTTTTTAAAAAGAGGAGTCTCTTTAGTATTAATATATTTACTTTGATCACTATTTTCATAAATTCTACCACTAAAAGCAACTACTTTTCCAGTTAAATCATATAATGGAAACATAACTCGATTACAATAAATATCACGATCATCAAATGATAAGCCAATTAAATTTAAATTCACAATATCAAATTGCTTTTGTAAAAGTAATTGCGTTAAATCATCTTTTTGATCAAGAGAAAGTCCAATTTCAAATTCTTTAATAACTGACTCATCTATTCCCCTAGAAATTAAATATTCCCGTGCTTTCCTTCCTAAAGAAGAAGATAAATTATTCTGAAAATATTTAACAGAAAAAGAATATGCCTCATAAAACTTAGAATATTTATTATTTTTTTTAGGAACAGAAAATGACGAAACATCAACACCAACCAATTCACCCAAATAAACAAGAGCCTCTTGAAAATTTATATGCTCATACTCCATTAAAAAAGTATAAACATTTCCTGTTGCATGACAAGAAAAACAAGTATAAATTTGCTTATCTCTAGAAACACATAAAGAAGGATTAGAATCTTCATGAAAAGGACAAATCCCAAAATAATTTTTCCCTTTAGAAACCAGTGGAATTCGATCACCAATGATATCAATAATATCAACTTTACTACGAATTGTATTGATTAAATCATTGTTCAATTAACCCACCACCTAAAAAATCAATTAATATTTATCTTAATAAAAGTCTTATTCTTTTTAAACTGATTAACATGATTTTGCACAAATAAAGAAATATTATCCAAATCAATCGGTTCTAAAAAAACATTTTCACAATAACCAAACCCTTTAGAACTATAATAATTAGCATATAATTGTTCCTCAAAATAATTCATACTAGATAAAAATTTAGCTTGAAGAAACTCTCCCAAATGAAAAAGTTCTAAATAATTATTTTGATCCAAAAGTGTTAATAATTGGTTTTGAACATCCAAAAAAAACATAGTCGCATCTAACTGTGAATTCAAAATAGAAATTTCCTCTTTAGAATAGTAAATATCAGAAAAAGAAAAATCTTTCAAAAAATGAAACAACCTTTGTTTAATTAAACTTCGATTTAAAGTACGAATTTCTTTTAAAAGAGAAATTTTTTTCTCCCCAATCTGAGAAATTGCACTTTCCAAATAAAGATATGACTGTTGAACATCATCAACGATGTAGCAACCACAAAATTTTTGATAACTATACTCTAAATCATCCACGCAATTATCCCATCTTTCCAAAACAAAAATAATATAAATAATAAATTAAATCAAAGATTTTCTCAAAAAAGTTTCTACTTTTTGATCAATATAAACATCAATAACACCTTTATTAACAATTTTAATAAACCCTAGTCCATGAATAACTAAGTCTTCATCATATTTAACCGAATAAGTAATCTTATTCAAATCTTTTAAATCAGAGCGATTAGTAGAATTTAAAAATCTTTTTACTTTTAAATTATTCGAAACAAATACCGTAAAACTATTTCTTTCTCCCTCAACATAATCAATTCGAACCAAATCTTCAATCACAATAGATTGATTTTTACGAAGTTGATAAGTAATTGGTTTAATTTCCTTTTTAGGAGATATTTTTTTTACCATATCTGGATCAAGGTAGTTAAGAATTGAACCAACCTCAACAAGCCCAGGAGTATCAATTAAATTTAAATGATCATTAATCGCAATATGAACAGTATTCAAAGTAGTAGAAGGAAGATAAGACATAGTAAGTTGCTGTGTACTATCAGAATAATTTTGAATTAATTTATTAATCAAACTAGATTTTCCAGCATTAGTATGTCCTACTACATAAACATTTTTAGAAGTTTGATAATGTTTAATCCTCTTCAACAAATAATCGATATTATAGTTTTTGTTTGCACTAATAACAATAATCTCATCAAAAGAAATATTTTGATCCTGTAAATACTGAATCAATTTTTCTGTCTTAACAGATTTTGGTAAAATATCTTTTTTATTCAATACCAAAATCATCTTATTAGGAATCATAGTTCGAATTTTCTTAATATCTCGATCTAAATTCAATAAATCAGTAACATATAAAACCAAATCTTTAGTCTTTCCAACACTTTCTAAAATTTTTAAATACTCTTCATTGGACTTAGTAACAACTTGATACTCTCCATAATTTTTCATTCGAAAACATCTCTGACAAATATCATTTTCTAAACTAGTAGTATATCCTTCTTGTAAAATATTCTGATCTTGCAATACTACTCCACACCCAAGACATTTTTTTCCCTCATTCATAATATTTACCTCTTTCAAATATACCATATTTTTCATATCGTTTAACAATGCGCGCTTCAATTTTACGATTTACTCCCGTAATTTTTAAATCTTTCTCTCCCATAGGATCCACTAAAATAGTCATAATCCGAAATCGATTTCCCGCCAAAATATCCGTAACAATCTGATCCCCTATAATCACCATTTCTTTTTTCTTTAAATGATATCTCTTTTTAATTTTTTGAAGCCCAAAAGTAAGTGGTTTAAAACTAAAAGCAACACCACCAATTCCCAACTCTTGTAAATAAGGCTTTAATCTTTTTTTCGTATTATTTGAACTGATCAAAATCAAAAAATCATTTTGTAACTCATGAAGCAATTTTTTCGTTTTTCTTGGACATTTTTTATGATCAATCAATCCAAGTGTATTATCTAAATCAAAAACAAGGCAACGGATACCCTTTTCTTTTAATAAAGAATAATTGATATCAAAAATACTTTTTTTATACATGGTTGGTAAAAACTTCCCCACAAACATCACCTGCACTTTATTATAACAAAAAAGATAAAATTAGTCTAATTATTCACTCTTTGAGTAACCATTTCTGTATTCATCGTAATTTTTTCAAAAACATATCCATGTTCTTTCCCATAATGAATAATATCCTTTAAAGCATCACGAGTATAAGGTTTAATATCATGCATTAAAACCATATTGATCCTATCCTTAGAAAGTTTAGAAACAACACTATCATAAATTTGTGAAGCAGTATGATTTCCCCCCTCAGCATCCGTTGAAGAAAGATTCCAATCATAATACTTATAGCCTCGATTCAAAACTTCACGAGTTAAAATACTCATAATTCCAGGAGAATATCGTCTACTAATTGTATTACTAGAACCACCTGGAAAACGAATAATCTTAGACTCAACACCCGTAATCATTAAAACCCGATTAGAAACAGTATTTAAATCTTCAAAATACTGATCTACAGAAGAATAAACAATAGAATAATCATGACTAGCAGTATGTAAACCAATACTATGCCCCTCATCATATGCTCGTTTAATCAATTCATCAGGACCACCATTAGTAACAAAAAATGTCGCAAAAACTCCTTCTTCCTTTAAAATATCCAAAATAACATCAGTTGTTCCCTTTTTTGGTCCATCATCAAACGTTAAATATATAGTTCCTTTCCTTCCATGTTCACAAACAACAACCTTACGAGTAACTTCTACCGAATTAGAAGAATCATCAGAAACAGAATAAGTAAGAAGATACTCCCCCAATTGATTAGAATTAACTTTTCCACTAACTTTAACCCGATCCGTCAAATCACCCGAACAATTATCTGAAGCCTGATATCCCTTTTCATCATAATTTTCTCCCAAAAATGTATAAACAGTAGAACTACCAGTCAAAACAAGTTGAGGTTTCTCATGATCTTCATAAATAATTTTCCTACGAATTTCTTTCTTATTTTTAGCTTGATCAGAAACAGAATAAACAACAAAATCACGATTTTTTTTCACTTTAACCTGATCCGTCAAATCACCATCATAATTATCTTTAGCACGATATTTTTCAACAACATATTCCTTACCAGGACAAACATAAATATCCCCTTCAGATTCCAAATGAATAGTAGGTGCACTAATATCTTTTACAATAACAGTACGAGATACTCGATTAGAAAAAATACCATTTTTTACAGAATAAGTAATATGATAAATACCTAATTTTTCAGAATTAACCCGTCCAGAAACAACAACCGAATCAGTAATATCTCCTCCTGAAAAAGAAGCATGATATCCTTTTTCTACATATTTTTCTTTATAATTAAGAATAACTTTCTTTGATCCATTTAAATAAATCTGTGGTAATAATAAAAATCGATAAAAAACAAAAGCAAGAAAAACACAACAAGCAAGAATAAAAAAATAATACTTTCTAAAATAAAACTGAAATGTTCTCCTTTTAAAAACAGGAACAACTTTCCCAACATATTTCTTGCATCGATCCATATTACCACACTCACTAATATCATTATAACGACATTCAAATCATTTGTCTATAACTGTAATTAGTATTCCACAATTTTTACTTTTCATACTTATTATTTTTAATAAATTCTCTCAAAATTTTCGTCAGCGCTCTTTTCTCAATTCGAGAAACATAACTTCTAGAAATTCCCATTTTCTTAGAAATCACTTTCTGAGTTTCCTCATCAGAATTAAAAAGACCATACCTACGAACCAATATCTCTTTCTCTCTAGGAGACAAAATATTCAAATATTTTTTCAAAAGAGAAATATTATCTTTCATATCAATATCCTCTAAAAAATCCGGTTTAGGAGCCTTCAAAACATCCATAATTGCAATCTCATTACCATCTTTATCAAATCCAACAGCCTCATTAATAGAAATATCTTTACTATATTTATTATTACTCCTAAAAAACATTAAAATTTCATTTTCAATACATCGTGCACAATAAGTAGTAATTTTAACCCCCTTATCACTAGAAAAAGTATCCACTCCTTTAATTAAACCAATAGTACCAATACTAATTAAATCATCTGGATCACAATACTTACTATC
The DNA here is from genome assembly GCA_947599755.1 of uncultured Bacilli bacterium. Lineage (GTDB taxonomy): Bacteria > Bacillota_I > Bacilli_A > RF39 > UBA660 > CANQFO01. Next base: position 5,716 of record CANQFO010000008.1, on the reverse strand, counting down.
AAATTTTTTAATAATATGAGCAACTAATCGTAAATTATGTTCAATTAATCGATTTCTAGCACCCATATCTCCATCCATCTTTTTTCGAATACAATCCTCTTCTTCTTCCGAACTAAGTGGTTCAGGAAATACATCATTAGAATAAGATCCAGTAAAACAAAATAAATTTCTTAAAATAGAAAATAAATGAAAAAACATATAATCCTCCTAAAAAATTATATGTCAAAAAAGATCGAATTATTTCATCCAATCAATTTCAATTTTTTCCAAAAGAAATTTTTCATTGTCTTAAAAAAATTCCAATTCAAAACAAAAGTATAAATCACAACAATAATAAAACAAAAAACTTGCAAAAGAAAATTTTGTTGATAATAAAAGAAAAGTGCAAAAGCATAAATCAAAATAGTTTTCAAAAAAAGTCCTTTACTATAAGTAATTTTCATATATTTTTTCAAATCATAATAACGATATAACATCATCACAAAATAAGAAATTGCCGTAGATAAACTAGCAGCATAAAGACCAATTTTACGAATAAATAACAAATTAATTATAATATTAATCACTGCCCCAAGTACAGAAGTAAAAGCAACTTCCTTCGTCTTCTTCAAAGCAATATAAATAGCATTATATAAACAAATAACAACATTAAAAACAGATCCTAATACCAAAATAGGAATATAATAATAAGCATCATGATAACTATGATGAATAAGTAAAGGAAAAACAAACGGCATACAAGCAATCATTCCCACTCCTAAAGAAGTAAAAAGTTTAAGAACAATATTAGAAATATCCGAAAAAAACTGATCTCTATCAGAACTATGAATATGTAAAGCAGCAGACTCAGACCAAGACAAATTAAAAATACCTAATAAACTAGATAAAATAGTTGGAAATTTATTACTAATAGCATAAATTCCATTAAAAGAAGCTCCCAAAACAGAAGTAATAATTGTCCTATCACTAACATTTACAACCCACCAACTAATCCCATTAGGAATTAAAGGAACAGAATAATGAAACATCTCTTTCATTAATTTCAAATCTTTTAATGAAAAACAAACTTGACGATATAATGCTAATCGAATAAATAAATAAAGTGCACCTAAACCATTCGCAAGAGCAATAGAAAGAATCATTCCAAAAGCTCCTAATTTCAAAAAAACAATAAAGAAAAGATTAAAAAGAATCGTACTTGCTCCAGTAATAATACAACTAATAGCATAATCAACTGTCTTCCCTAATCCCCTAGCTACTTGTAAAAAATTCCCGGAAAAAGTACAAATGATGATATCAAATAAAATCAAAAATCGAAAACGAATAGAAAAAAAGCAAGTAACAACGAGATAAAGAAGAATAAAAATACACAAAGAAACCAATAAAATAATAAAATTATTACTTAAAATTTTCTTCGTCTCATCCTTATTTTTTCGTACATCAACCAAATAACGAAAAACACTCATTTCTAATTCTAAAGTAATAATTGGTACAATCAAAGTAACATAAGTAGTAACTAAATCAACAAACCCGTACTCCTTAGTAACTAAATAACGAGTATATAAAGGCAAAAGAAAAAAAGATAAAAATTGCGTACAAGCTTTACCCAAAAAAATAATTAAAGTATTTTTCATTAACTCAACTTTACGACTCATTTTTATCCACCTTCCATAATTTTCTACCCTGTTTTTTGCAATAAAGACAATATACCAAAAAACTTCCAACAACTGCCCCTAAAGTATCAATAAAAACATCAAAAATTCTCCCGCTTCTTCCTGGAACAAATAACTGATGAATCTCATCACTACAAGCATATAAAAAGGAAAGAAAAATAGAAAGAAAAAATTTTTTAAAAACAGAAAAAGAAAACAACTGAAAAAATTGAAATAATAAAATTCCCAAAACCATAAAAATGAAAAAATGAGCACATTTACGCACTGGTGTATCAAAACGATGAACAAGTTCATCAAGTTCTTGCTCATTTAACTTTTGATGAAGAAAAACCTGAGAAAATTTAATAATAATAGTATCACTTTTCTGATTAGATTTTTGATAACTATCCTGTGAAAAACAAAAAACAACAATCATACAAAGAAAAATCAATAATAATTTCTCAATTTTTTTCATTCTAACCACTCATTCCTTTCACTTCGTTCAAAGCACACATTGTCATAAAAACAATTACGAATTCTACAACAGCCTAGTCTTTAATCATATCATAGCAAATAACTAAGGTTTCATAAATAAAAATCAGCTCAACTGAAAATACAAATCCCATCCTTCTTAGTTTGTACAAATAATTTTAATTTAGACACTACATAATACTTGAAACTCTCCATAAAAATAGCATCATCAATAAAAGGAGAAATAGGAAAACACATCGTAGAAACAAATAAATTCCCTTTTTCTACCAATTTTAATAGCCTTAATCATCACATCACTATCTACATCAGGTACAATTTGCATAACTTTTTCGTAATAAGCACCACTACTATTAGTATACAGTAAACAAAAATAAAATGAAAGTCATTTCTTGATATAAATTAAGTTATAGGATAAAATAAATATGGTGAAGTTAAATGAAAACAATAATAGTAGGTGCTGGTAGTGATTTAGGCGTTCATATTGATGGAGCACATTTAGGACCAGTACAATTAATGAACGATTTAAAAGGATTTTATCAAGGAGAAACAATATCCTTTATCCAAAATGAAGAAATTATTAAAAGCAAAAATTTATCTGATCGAAGAAAAAATGAATTTGAAATTGATCAATTTAATACAACTCTATATAATGCTATAGTAGAAAAAGAAAAACAAGAATACTTTCCCATCTTAATCGGTGGAGATCACTCTGTATCTGTTGCAAGTGCACTAGCCAGTGCAAAAGTATATCATGATATAGGAATCATTTGGTTTGATGCCCACACAGACTATAACACCTTTGAAACAACTGTAACAGGAAATATTCATGATCTCCCCTTAGCAGCAATCAATGGCTATAAAAATCATGAATTAAGATATTTTCATGATGGAAATGTTATTCAAGCCACAAAAACAGTAGTTGTAGGAGCAAGAAGTATAGATGATTGGGAAAAAGACAACATAAGATATTCAGGAATTACAGTATTTACAACACAGGACATAAAAGAAAAAGGAATAGATTCAATAGTAGAAGAAGCTTTTAAAATTGCCGGATACAAAACAAAAGGAATTCATATTAGTTATGATCTAGGTTTAATTGATCCAGAAATTGCTCCAGGAGTATCTATACCAGAATTTGATGGAATCACAGAAGAAGAAGCAATGAAAATTAATGAATTAATTCTAAAACATATGGATGACATTGTCTCTTATGACTTAGTAGAATTTAACCCATTAAGAGATCAAAATAGAAAAACAGAACAAATCGCAATAAACTTATTAGCTCAAGCAATTAGAGGAGCCCAGTTAAAAGGAAAATATAAAAATATAAAAAAATAAGAAAAAGTCTTTTCTTATTTTTTTATAAACCAATTTAATAATTTCTATCTCGTAAGAATGGAGGCAATTCATATCCATCGCCATCAGCAGAAGAATCCTCACTTTGTAAAACTTCTGTAGAAGTAAACCCAGAATCTTTAACAGGAATCGCTACTCTTCTAGTAGATGATGCATTACTAAAAACTGCTTCATTAGCTACTTTTTTCCCTTTATCAAATCCAGTAGCAATTACCGTAACAATTACCTCATCTGATAAATTTTCATTAATAACAGAACCAAATATAGTATTAATATCCGTATTAGCAGCACTACGAACAACTTCAGCAGCCTGTTCTGCTTCAAATAAAGTTAAATTTACTCCTCCCGTAATATTAATAATGGCATCTGTTGCTCCATCAATAGAAGTTTCTAATAATGGAGAAGAAACAGCTTGCTTAGCAGCTTCAATTGCTCTTTCTTCACCCATTCCAATTCCAATTCCAATAATTGCACGACCACTTTTTTCCATAACTGCCTTAACATCAGCAAAATCCAAATTAACAAGTCCTACAACCGCAATTAAATCAGAAATAGATTGAACCCCTCGACGTAAAACATTATCAACTTCTTTAAATGCTTCTAACATAGGAGTAGTCTTATCAATAATTTCTCTTAATCGATCATTAGGAATAACAATCATTGTATCCACATGTTTCTTTAACTCTTCAATTCCTGCTAAAGCATTTTCCATTCTTCTTTTTCCTTCAAAAGAAAATGGTTTAGTAACAATGGCAACCGTCAAAGCACCCAAACTCTGAGCAATTTCTGCAACAACAGGAGCAGCACCGGTTCCCGTACCGCCACCCATTCCACAAGTAACAAATACCATATCTGCACCCGCCAAAGCATCTTCAATCTCTTTCTTAGACTCAACAGCAGCCTCTTTTCCTATTTCAGGTTTAGCACCAGCCCCTAGCCCATCTGTCAGTGACGCACCAATTTGAATTTTTACATCAGCTTTAGAAGTATTTAAAACTTGTAAATCAGTATTAGCAGCAATAAATTCCACATTTTTTACTCCTGATTCAATCATTCGATTAATAGCATTACCCCCGCCACCTCCTAATCCAATGACTTTTATCTTCGCTAACTGATCCATTTCTAATCCACCTAACATACCTCTTCCTCCTTTTAATTATCAAAAAAATGTCCAAATAACTTACCAATTATATGATCACTATTAATCACTTTTTGTTGTACAGAAACTAAACTTTGAATATCTTCATCACTAACCATCTGATAACTCTTACCACGCAATGAAAGTTTATCATCAAAGTATTTAACCATTCCTAATACACTACTATATTTATTATGTCTAACACCGACAGTAGAAAGATTACAAACTTTAGCAAAAACACCAAATTCATCCTCAATCAAATACTGAAAGCCAGAAATTTCGCTCAACCCTCCTGTTATAATTATATAACGGATTTCACGATTTGTTAAGGTTTTTATTTCATTTTTTGCTAAATTTAAAATTTCTCGAATTCTTGCTTCAACAACTTTAGAAACACCAGGTTGAGAAATTTCAATTTTCTCTTTCGATAAATTTAAAACATCATACAAATCATTACAATCAGCATAACTAGAAAATGCAACAGAAAAATTTTCCTTTACCTTTCTAGCATCTTCTAAATTAATTTTAAAAATATAAGAAATATCCTTATCTACATTTCTACTCCCAATAGGCAAAATAGCATTTTTAATTTGAATCCCCTTATTAAAAATAGAAACATTAGTAGAAGTTTCCCCTATATTAATAATAGCACCAACTACTTGATCAATTTTTTTATTTTTAATAGCAAAATAATCTCCCGTGGAGGTATATGCAACATCAACTGTCTCCAAACCACTTAGTTTTAAAACTTCAAAAATTCGATATAAAGGTTCCTTAGGAACAACACTAATTACTACCTTAGTTTCCAAAACATTTCCCTTTATCCCTTTTGGATCCAATAAAGCATCCTGATCATCTATCTTAAAATGAATAGGCATAGCAGTAATTAACTCATGTTCAGAATCGATTTTTCCACAAATAGCATCTTTTAAAACATGATTAATATCATCATAAGTAACCGCATTACCTAAAATATCACAATGACCAACAACAATATCCATAGTACAAAGCGTAGGAGCAACACAAGTAACTACCTTAGTAATCTTTATTCCTAACATTTCATTAATTCGATGAATTG
>CANQFO010000007.1 GCA_947599755.1 uncultured Bacilli bacterium | reverse complement strand
CAACACTCAACATGCGATATTGAATGTTCCTTTTTTATTTTATGCAAGTTTCCTTGACAAATGCATCATAACATAAAAACGTACTTTTATCAAGTACGTTATCTATTTTTACTCGAATTTTCCGAGTTTGGTATCTATCTGGTGGAGCATAGCGGGATCGAACCGCTGACCTCCACGGTGCAAACGTGGCGCTCTCCCAGCTGAGCTAATGCCCCAGACTAACTTTTCAGTCAGTAATTGAATTATAGCATAGTCTTTTTTTTATTGTCAATATTTTTTATATAATTTTTGTAAAAAGTCTTTTTCTAAATAATAATTATCTCCTATTTTGATTAGATGTTTTTTATTTTTATAAAATTTATTTTGATCTTTTATGATTTTTATCTTTTTAAATTGATACTGATGTAAATATCTTTCTAATAAAAATTTTTTATAAATCAGTTCAATTTTTTCTTTTTCTTTAGTAATTTTATACAATAAAAAAATGATTATGATGATTATATTTCCATTTAAATTCTTTTGATTGATTATAAATAGACCAATTGTCATCCCATAGCTTATTGCGATTGATGTAATTAAACTTGTTTTATAAGGAATTTTTGTTGATAATATTAAATTTAGAAATTTTCCACCATCTAAGGGATAAATTGGTAAAAGATTAAACCATAATATTCCATAGTGATAAATTTTTATTATGGAATCTTTATTTTTTAAAATTTGTAATAAAAAAAGATATGCTAATTGTTGAAATAAGGGTCCTGCTACTAAAATTATTAATTCTTTTTTTATGGAAGTGTTGATGGGCATATTTAATTTGGAAACTCCACCTAAGGGATAAATTTTTATTTTGTTTACTTCTATTCCTACTAATTTTGCTGTTAAGAAATGACCTAATTCATGAATAATAATTAAGAAACTAATGATAAAAAAAGGAATAAATGATGCTGTTAAGATTGAGATTAGAGCAAATAAATATACCGAAAAGTTAATTTCAATTCTTTTAGATATAGTCTTTATAATTTAAATACTTTCCATCTTTTTGAAATACTAGATATAATTTATTTGTCTTTGTTTCTCCTAATAATTCTCCTTTTTCTACATAATCATATAATTTTATATTATTTGTTTCTATATTTGAATAGAAAACATCTATTCCGTCTATTTGTTCTATAATTACGGTATTTCCATAGTCTTGTTTTTCTCCTATAAATACGACAATTCCACTTTCTAATATGGGAACCATATATTGGTTATTTACTGTTAAGGCTACTCCATCTTTATAGGTATTTTTTTTGGAGTATGTTAATTTTTCACTAAATACAGGTTCTTCTTCTTTAACTATTTTGTCTACGGATAAAATATTTCCAAAGTATTTTTGATATATTGTTTTTGCTTTTGTAAATTGAAAATTTTTCTCATAAATATTTTCTATTATTTTTGGTTTTAAATTTGGTTTTTCTTTTACTAAAATTGATGCCACTAAGAAGATAATTATCGTAATTAAAATACGACTGATTAACCTACGTATGCTTTTTTTTAAAACTAGTCTTTTTTTTACTGTTTTCTTTTGCATAAACTTTAACTCCTTTGTTTAAGTTTATGAAAAGGGTTTTTATTTATGCTAGTTTAGGGGTATTTTTTTATATTTTTTAGGAAGTTTATTGATAATCCATAAAATGATTTCTGTATAGAGAATATTTAATAATAGACTATGGGTAATTTTATATATTACTTTTTCTAATGTTATGGGAACTAAATTTCCAATTGCGATAGTTAGGGCAGTTAATCCTTCGTATAAAGTAATTATTCCTATCATATATACAATTGTTTTGATATAGGTAATTTCTAAATTTTTATGAATTTTTTCTATTACTAGGGCCATGATTAAAAATAAAATGGCATTAAAAAATAATAAATTAGTATAAAATAAATCATAAATTAATCCTGTTATCATTGCGGTTAAATAGTATTTTCTTTTTTGTTTAGAATACATTGGATAAACTAAAAAAAGGCTTACTATTGTTAGTAAGGGAGTAAAGTATGATAGATCTCCATTTAAATAAGGTAAAAAATTAGATAGTATTCCATCTAAAAAAAATGATACTCCTATAATTATTATTGCTAACATATTAATTTTTCTCCTTTAATATTGTTACATAATGAATATTATTAAAATCTTGTTTTGTTTTGATATAGAGGTTTTTACTTAAATTATATTTATCACTTTCTATTTTTTCTACTGTTCCTATATAAATTCCTCTTGGAAATAGACCACCTAATCCGCTGGTTAATACTATATCATCTTTTTGGACTTGTGTTGTTTTATCGATCCCTGTTACTTTTATTAGTCCATTTTTTTTGTCATATCCATTTAAGATGGCATAATTGTCGGTATTATTTGTTTTGATTGCTACACTTACTTTATAGTTTACATCATCTGATGTAATTAGTTTTATTTCACTGGAATAATTTGATACTTTTGATATTTTTCCTAATAATCCATTTTTGGTGATTACTGCCATATCTTTTTTTATTCCAGCTTTTTTGCCTTTATCAATTGTTATTTGATTAAACCAATAACTTTTGTTTCTAGACATGATTGTTGCATTTACTGGATCGTATTCTGTTAATGTTTTATTTAATTCTAAAGTATCTTTTAATTCTTCTATTTCTTTTTCTAATGATTCATTTATATTTTTTTGAATGATGTAACTTTCACTTTGATTTGATCCTTTTTCTTTATTAAACATGGTAAATGGAGTCATTATTACTTTATTCATCCATATTGCTCCATCTTTTAGCCATCCTTCTAATTTGGTTATATTTCTATTTCCTTGTAAAGATATGATTAGAGCAATGATTCCTATGATTATGAAGCATGTGATTTGGATTTTTTTGGAAGTTTTTTTGTTTTTTTTATACATCATACCATCACCCTTATTTCTTATTATATTATATTTTTACCTTTGTTACAATTAGAGATTTAATATATTTCGATGTTCATAAAAACTATAAAAGGATTCATCTCCTACAATAATATGATCTACTACTGGTATTCCTTGTATTTGTCCTGTTTTCATTAAATTTTTTGTGAATATTATATCTGCTCTGCTTGGATTAATATCATTTGATGGATGATTATGCAGACAAATAATACTAGATGCACTTAATTTGTATGCTTCTTTAAAAATTTCTCTTGGATGAGTGATGCTTTGATTAATTGTTCCCATAAATAATAATTTCCTTTCTATTAATTCTTGTTTATGATTAAAATATAGACAATAAAACTTTTCTTGTTTTATATTTGTGAATAAGTACTTAGAATTTTCCCATATTTCTTGTGGTGATTTTAATTTTGTTTTAGGAAATGGTTCTTTTTGTAATAAAATTCTTTTTCCTAACTCAATTGATGCGACTATTTCTAAGGCTTTTACTTCTCCTATTCCTTTAATTTTCATTAAATCATATTGAGTAATTTCTTTTAGTTGTTGTAGGGAATAGTTGGTTAAAATATCTAGGGCTAATTCAGATACATTTTTCTTTTTTGTTCCTGTTTTTAGGATAATTGCTAATAATTCTTTGTCTGTTAAATTGGTTACTCCTACTTGTTTTAATCTTTCTCTTGGACGTTCTGTGATTGGTAATTCTTTGATTTTATAGCTATTCATATTCACCTCTACTTTATTGTTCCCTGAATTTTTTCTTTTTCTATTTCTTTTTGATGATTTCTTCATAGTTTGCTAATACTACTTCTTCTATGGCTAATATTTCTTCTTTTTTCTTGGTATTTTCAATTAATAGATCAAATTGAGTTACATTATTGTAAAATTCTTCATTTTCATATTTCATTTCTTTTATATAAATTTGGTAACCATCATCTTCATATATTTTTTTGATTTTTTCGGCATTTTTTTTATTCCTGGTTATTCCTAAATAAACGTAGTATTTATTTTCTATAACATCTGTTACTTTTCGATTTAATTTTTTTGTGTTTTCTTCCATTACTTCTTTAGAAGTATATACTCCTTCTTGTAAAAAGTAATATGTTTTTCCTTCATTTAGTGCAGATACTATACTTTGACTTCCTTTTTGATCAATAAATTTTCCGAATATCATTCCTAATGTTAAAAAAGCAATTCCTAAAATTATTGTCTTTTTCATTTTATCACCAAAATTAAGATATCAAATTTTTTGTAATTATTTTGTCGCTTTATGTAGTATTTTCATTTTTCTCTAAAAAAAAAGTACTTTCCTTTTTCGTACTTATTTTTTTTCATCTTTTTCTTTCATTTCATTTATTGCTATTGTTGCGGCAAGGCTTCCATCGCTTATGGCAGTTGTTAATTGACGAAGAATTTTTTCTCTTGTATCTCCTGCTACATAAATTCCTTTTGTTTTGGTATGAACTCCATCTTGAGATTTTATATATCCTTTTTCATTTAATTCTACTACATTCTTAAATCTATCATTTTGAGGGTTTTGTCCAATTGCAATAAATAAACCATCTATTTGAATTGTTTCTTCTTGATTATCATTTTTCTTAATGGTAATTTTTTCTAACTGATTATTTCCGTTTAAAGAAGAAATGGTTGCATTTAAAATCAATTCTATATTTTTTTTCTTTTTTAGTTGGGAAACATATTTATCTTCTGCTCGAAATTTATCTCTTCTATGAATCAAATATACTTTTTTTGCTATATCTGATAAATATATTGCATCTTCTACGGCTGTATTTCCCCCTCCGTTTACAGCTACAATTTTATCTTTGAAAAAGGCTCCATCACAAGTTGCACAGTAAGAAATTCCTTTTCCTATCCATTTATTTTCATTTACTAAGTTTAGTTTTTTGGCTTCTGTACCTGTTGCGATGATGATTGCTTTGGCTTTGTAACTATTTTGATTGGTTTGAACAATTTTTTCTTCGGTTATTTTTTCTACGGTTTCATATTTTATGGTTACTCCTAATTTTTTTACTTGATTATATAAATTTGTTGCGAAATCAAATCCAGATATTTCTAAAATTCCCGGATAATTTTCAATTTTTTCGGCATTAATAATTTGTCCCCCATAGTTTTTTTGTTCTAATATTAATACTTTTTTATTTGCTCTTAGGGCATAAAGAGCACTTGTTAGACCGGCTGGTCCTGCACCTATTATCAGTATATCGTACATAAATTCTCCTTTTTTCTATTTTTAATTTTGTAAATTTGTTCCACAATTTGGACAATATTTTCCATGATTTTCATTTTTTCGACCACAATTTGGACAAAAATTTTTTATTGGTGTGGGTTGTTGATTATTTTGCTTCTTTTCTAGTATTTTTGATGCAAAAATTTCTTGTTTTTCTAAAATGTTTTTTTCTTCATTTTTCTTTAGTTCTTTTACTGTTGCTATCATCATTATGATTATACCTGCTATTAATAAATATAGCCAAAAAGGGAGTTCTTGCCAATAAAATTGTAATTCAATTATAATATTTAGTCCTGTGATGATGATTCCTAAATAAAATAATTTTTTATATTCTTTGTTGTATGTACTAAATAAAATTAAAATTATTGCTAATAATCCAATATAAAGTCCAATCCAAATTCCTTCTGTACCAATAATACCTAATATTAATATAGCTATTGCTATTGTAGAAAAAGTATCTTTTGTTTTTTGATCTTGAATAAATCCTTTTGTTATACATAATACAATATATATTCCTAATAAATTTTTTAGTATAGCCGTAATTTCTATCGTTGTATGAATTGATTGAATAAATGAATACATAGGAATTACCATGGCAATTTCGGTAATTTTTTTTCTTTTTTGATCTGTTAAAAGTAAGCGTATTATTCCATAGATTAGAATAACCAATAAACAATTTGCATAGGTTGTAATGGATAAAATATTCATGGTGATAAAAAGAAAGTAAAGTTGAATTAATATCAGAGAATAACTATATGGTGATTTTGTTGGATCTTTTTTTGTCTTTCCATATAAGTAAATCGATAAAATGAGCAAAATAATAGAATCTACTACCTTGGGATGAAATAAATAATTAGAAAACATTCCTAAAATAAGAAGAACAATTTGAGCAATGAAATATTTTTTTTGAACCTCTTCTTTTTTTATTAGTAGGCAAATTCCAAGAAAAATTAACCCTGCAATACTAAATAATGAAATTGTTTTTTCTAATAAGATTATTTTACTGTTGATAATGTGATAAATAGAATAAATAAGAAAGAAAGTACTTAGTGGTCTAGTTTGATTTTCTATTTGATGATTATTATTATTTTTCCAATCCACTGCATATAGTTTATTCATACCAAAATATAATAAAGAAATCATCAGTAGTAAACAACTAGGACTAGGAAATGTTTTTTCTAATGAAAAAGAAGAATATAATTGGAATTTTAATTCGATCATACTAAAAAAACAAATGACCATATATATAATTTGATTTGGATAAATTAATGATTTTTCTTGATTAAATCGATTCATTCTAATCCATAATGAAAAGATAGTTATGCAAGGAATAATTATTAAATAATGATTAATTTTAGGACAAATATTTATTATTCCTACAATTATTAAGAGATAACTAGAAACAATAGTAATGAAATTTTCTATTTGAGATTTGTTCTTAATCCTGCAATAAAAGGCATTTATAATATTGAATAAGATTACTAATATCGTGAGAAATATCTTATCTGGTTGAAGGGTATTTAAAATCAATATCCAATATAGAGAGCTAATCACTTGATTTACGCATTGTAGTTGTGGATTAGAAATTCTTTTTTCTCCTATACTTATTCCCAACGAAAGAATAATCATCAGTAAAATGATAACTTGAGCAGGTAGTTGTAACCACCAAAGAAAATGGTAAATACTTAAATAAATATTCATCATGGATATATATTGATATTCTTTGCGATCAAACTTCTTGCTAATAAAATGAGTAAAGATAGATATGCAAATAAATGTAGTGGTATAAGCTAAACTTTTTCCTAATCCATGATAACTAAACCAAGGAGAAAGAATTCCAAAATATAGTGTTGCTATCCATCCTAATAAAAGAAATGCTAATCCTAGAAAATAGTAGGCAAATGTTGTTTTTAAAATTTTTAGGGTTTTTTCTGAAAATCGAGATAGTAATAGAAATATTATACCTATCACGATTAAAATTATTATTTTTCCTAGATTGGAAATCATATTCCAACTTGTTGTTGCGAAAAGAATTCCTGATAACATAATCATACTTAAGCCTAGTTTTATTAGCCAATCCATTTGTTTTTGTTCTTTACTAATTAGTGGATGTTTTGTTTTTTCTTCTAATTCTTCTTTTTCGGTTATTGTCATTTGATCGATAGCTATTATTAATAAAATAAATGAAATCATATTTAGAATTAACATAGATATATCAATAGCGATTAAGATTGGTCTTTTTTTTCTTAGTTCTTCTTTTGATAAAACTGTATAAGATAGTAAGATTACTCCTGTTATTCCTAGGATTATTCCCCAAGGTTTGATTATTTGAATTATGAACATTGCCAATATTAGGTTAATTATGGCGGATATTTTTAACATTTTTTTTGTTTGTTCCATAATATTTACTCCTTTATTCTTTATTTAGTATACGTTATTTTTCATCTTTTGTCTATTTTCATTTTGTTTTCCTCGTAGCATTTTTTTACTATTATCATAAAATAATATAGGTGAATATAATGAAAGTTAAACATCCTTTCTTTTGTCGATGTAATTATTGTAGACAAAAAAGAAGAAGTAATGTCTTCTATTTCGCTTTTATGGCAATTAATTTTATTATCCTTTTTTATCAAATTATTTTACTTATTTTTATTACTACTCGATTAAATGTTTTTATTTTATTATTCGAATTCTTGTTGCTTTGTTTCTCTATTTTTTTCTTGATCTTTTAATGTTATTTGTCTTGCTTTCATAATATAAAGGAGCATTTTTCTTACTTTTAATGTATTAATATAATTGGTATTTTTTAATTCTATTTTTGGTGGTATTGCTAATAGGGATAAAAATAATAATTTTTCATCTTTTGTATATTGATATTTACTTTGATACAAATTAAATAAAGATTCCATTTCTAGATCTTGATATTCATTTTCAAAAAACTTTAAAAAATCATAAATTACATAATCTTTTTTGGCATGATCCCAATTAATTAAATATTGATTTTTTTCTTCTATAAAATGATCTAGGGTAATATTATTATGAATCAGGACTTTTCTTTCTATTTTTGTGGTCATTTTTTCTTGATACCAGTTTTCTAATTTCTCTTTTGCATATATTAAGTTAGAATAAATTAAACTCATATTTCTAATTAATAAATATTCTGCTGGAGACATATAGATTTTTGTTTCTATATAGTCTTGCATATCTAGGTAATATGAATTTAGATAGGCAATTTTTTTTTGTGTTTCTTCGTAAATTTTTTTGGTTTCATCTATATTTACTTGTTCATAGGTGGTTGTTTTGGTATGAAGTATACTTATAATATAAATTAAATCAATTGCTTTATCTTCTTTTGACTGAACTTTATCTTCTATGTATGGATATATTTCATAAGGATCTTGATAATTATTTTCTAAAGATAAAAAATGAGAAAAATTTCTATTTTTTAAATATTCATAAATTGGTTCTTTTTCTCTATTTTTTATTTTTACTACATATTTTCCTTGATCGGTTTGAATCATTCTAGTATGATTTTGGTAACTCATTTGCTTAGGAATTAACTCATATCTTTGTAGTATTTCTTTTATTTTATTCATGTTTGGTATCAGGTATAATTATTTTTGTTCCTACTGTTAGATTGGTTAAATCATTATAGTTTTCTAATTCTTCTTTTGTGGTATTATATTTTTCGATGATTGATTGAACGCTTTCCTCTTGTTGTAGAATATATACAGAATAACTTGCAAATGTTTCTTCACTATCTTTTAGGGCGGAAAATAGTGATCCTACTGATTGAGTTTGATTTTCTGTTTGATTGGATTGGTCTTGCTCTTCTTGTTTTTCTTTTATTTGAATCATTTCTATACTCTCCATTTCTTTTTTTGGTAGTTCTTCTTCTATTTCTTCTATACTGTGTAAATCTCCATCACATTCACGAGTTTCTTTGATTTCTTCTATTGGATTGCTTTCTTTTGTTTTTTCTATTTGAAGTCTTTCCCCTATTGTTTCTTTTGGGATTTTATCTATTTCTTCTTGTTGTTGGATTTCATCTTCTCGTGATTCTTCTTGTTTTTCTTGTTCTTCTTGTTTTTCTTGTTCTTCTGGTTGATCTTGAATTGACTCTATTTCATTTCTTTCTTCTAGATCATCAATTTGTTCTACTCCTTCTACTTTTACGTCAATAAAACAAGTCATTGTATCATTTGATGATAATTGATAATAAAAGTCATCAATATCAATTGTTGCTGTCTCTAGATCTAGTTTTTCTGCTAGAATAATATCGGCAGGAATTGTAAAATCAAATTGGTCTTCTAATCTTGATGCTTCTGTTAGTTTGTATTTTCCACTGATTTTAAATTCTCCTTCTATATTGCTTTCATCTACAAATTTTAAATTATGATCTAGGGATATGGCTGTTACTTCACCAATCATTGAGGGAAAATCTAGTCTTTTTTCAAAAGATATAATTTTTTTCATGTTTACCTCCTAATTTATCGTATGAAAAAAGAAGAATGTTTATTCTCCTTTTTCCTTGATTATTCATTATAACTTCTTTTGTTGTTTTCTTTTAATTATTTTTTTCTGCTTGTTTAAAATCTAAAATCACTTTTGTTGTTTTCATATATTTTTTTAAATATCTATTTTTTAAATATGGTAAGTTTTTAATTTTATTAAATTGATCGATGGTTTGTTGATAGATAGGTTCTTCTTGATAAATTTCTGGAATGATTTCAAGAAAATAATTAGTTGCGGATAAAAATAAATCATGATAAGGGAATTCATGAATTGTCCCATTCATTAATCTTTCTAGTATTTCTTTATCATAAGACATTGCTCCCAAAAATTGTTTCATATCATCAAAGATTAATCTTCTCATTGCATTTTGAGAAATAACATAATTTTTAATTATTAATTCCTGCTCTTCTGGGGAATAACTCTTTTCTATATTTAACTTAGTTAACACTTGATTTCTTGCTTTTCTTGTTTCTTTTTGAGTTTGTTCATCTCTTTTATCATTCATAATCATTTCAATAATTTCTATAAAACTAGTACAAGTATGTAAAAAAGGACTTTCTTTTTCACATAATAAATTTACACTATCTAAAAATTCTAGTAAATAATCTTTATCATGGTATTTTTTTAATAAAAGATCACTTTTTACTGTAATTAATTCATCTTTTAAAGTAATAATTTTTTTCCATTCTCTTACGTTTTTATCCAATTTTTAAAACTCCTTTAAATAGTTTTTTAAATATTTCACTATAATTTGTAACAAAAATAAATTGAATTTCTTTTTTGATATCTTTTGGAATTTCATCCAAATCTTTTTCATTTTCTAATGGTAAAATGATTTTTTTTATTCCTGCTCGATGAGCACCAATTACTTTTTCTTTTAGGCCACCAATAGCTAATACTCTACCACGTAAGGTAATTTCTCCTGTCATGGCTACTTTATTATCTACTGCTTTTTGGGTTAATAGACTAATTAGAGTTGTAGTAATTGTTATTCCTGCTGATGGTCCATCTTTATTTACTGCTCCTTCTGGAAAATGAATGTGAATATCATTTTCTGTTAATTGTTTGCTACTAATTCCAAATTCTTTCATGTTTGCTTTAATATAACTTAGGGCAATATGACAAGATTCTTGCATTACTTCTCCTAGTGATCCAGTTAAAATTAGTTCTCCTTTTCCTTTAAATAACGTTGCTTCTATGGGAAGTATATCTCCTCCAAAGATAGTATAGGCCATTCCATTTACTACTCCTATTTCATTTTTCTTTGGCGTTTTTAGATAAAAATATTTCTTTTTTCCTAATAATTTTTCAATCATTTTTGTATTAATGTGATAAAATGACATATCTTTTTCTAAAAGAATTTTTTTTACAATTTTTCTAAATAAAGTTGCTATTGTTCTTTCTAATTCTCTTACTCCTGCTTCTTTTGTATAATTTCTAATTATCATCATTATTGCTTCATCATCTAATTGAACTTGGAGAGGAGTTAATCCATGTTCTTCTAATGTTTTTGGAATTAAATGATTTTTCGCAATATCTAATTTTTCATATTCTGTATAACTTGATAAGGTAATAATTTCTAGGCGATCTCTTAATTCGTAAGGAATTTGCTCAATATAGTTTGCGGTTGCAATAAATAAGACATTGGATAAATCGAATTCTTCTTCTATATAGTGATCAGAAAATTTATTATTTTGTTCTGGATCTAATACTTCTAATAAGCTGCTTGCGGGATCTCCTTTTATATCTTTTGTCATTTTATCAATTTCGTCGATAATAAATACAGGGTTTGAGGAATTAGCTTTGCGAATTCCTTGAATAATTCTTCCTGGATTTGCTCCAATATAAGTCCTACGGTGGCCAATGATTTCTGCTTCATCATTGATTCCTCCAACACTAATTTTGGCGACTTTTCTTCCTAAACTTTTTGCAATACTTAAAGCAAGTGATGTTTTTCCTACTCCTGGTGGTCCTACTAAACATAGAATTGGGCTACGTAAACTATTGGTATTTTGTTTTACTGCTAAATATTCTAAAATTCTTGTTTTTACTTCTTCTAATCCATAGTGAGAGGTATCTAATATTTTTTTTACACTTACTAGATTACTATTATCTTTTGTCATACGATTCCAAGGTAGATTCAACATCCAATCTAGATAATTTGAAATCATTCCCAATTCGGGAGAATTGATACTAGTTTCTTCGTAACGGGAAATTTCTCTTTTGATTTTTTCTTTTACTTTTTGACTACATTTTAATTTCTGGCAACGTTTTTTCCAATTGGTAATTTCATCATCTTTTCTTTTTGTTTCTCCTAATTCTTGTTGCATTATTTTAATTTTTTCTCGTAAAAAATATTCTTTTTGGGTTTCATTAATTTGTTTTTCTACTTTTTCTTCTATTTTTTGTTCTAATTCAATTAATTTTAGATCTTCACTCATGTCTTCTATTAGTAATTTTGTTCTCTTGATCGGGTTTATTTCTGTGATATATTTCTTTTTTCTAGTTGGTTCAATGGATAAAAAACTACCAATTAAATCACATAAATCACTTAAATTATCTATCCCTGCTAATTGGGTCATCATGGCATTTCCCATGTAGGGAACTTTATCGATATAACGTTTTATTGCTTTTGTTAGTAATTCAAAATATTTTTTATCTTGATCGGTATTTGGAACTTCTATTTCTTTATAATTTGCTTTATAAATTGTATCTTCTTGAGTGTAATTTGTAATTTCTACTCTTTTTTCTCCTTCAATTACTACTCTTGTTTTTCCATTTGGAATTGCCATTTTTAATTTTAATCTTCCTAAAATTCCATAATTTGGTAAGGAAGTTAATTCTACTTTTTCTTCTTCGTCAATTGGGTTTACTAATAATAAAAGATTATCTTCTTCTAGATCTTCTATTAATTTTATCATTTCTCTATCATATGTATTATCATATTCTATTCTTACTTCATTATTTGGAAATATTACCATATCATTGATAATTAAAACTGATATTTTTTTCTTCGTCATCAATAATCCCTCCAAATACTTGTAATGATTTCTATTATATCTGAAATAA
Source organism: uncultured Bacilli bacterium (assembly GCA_947599755.1). Classification (GTDB taxonomy): domain Bacteria; phylum Bacillota_I; class Bacilli_A; order RF39; family UBA660; genus CANQFO01. The sequence goes on along the minus strand of CANQFO010000007.1, from coordinate 11,503 downwards.
AATTTTTTTCAATCTATTCCTTAAAATTTCCTAAATTTTTCCAGATAAAATTTGTCCTGTTTCTTCTTCATTTTTTCTTTTTTATGGAGGAAATTGATCAAGTTTTTTTGCATAAAAAATTAGCATGATTTATGCTAATTTTATTGATTAAATTCTTTTAATCGATCCATTGTTTTATGCATTTCTAAATCGTATTGAACCATTTCTATTCCACCAAATTGTTTTAAGAATTCTTCTTTTTCCATTTGGTATTTTTCAGCTAATTTTTCGACTTCTTTTTCGGTTTCTTCCATTGATACTTCAATTTTTTCCAAATTCATAATTTCTTCTAACATTAAGCGATACAATACATTTGAATATGCTTCTTTTTCTAGATGATTTTTTAAATCTGTTTCTGTTGAATTTGTATATTGATAATATAAATCTAGGGAAATTCCTTGCATTAACATATGTTTTTCAAAGTTTTCCATTAATCTTTTTACTTCTTCTTCTACCATTTCTTCTGGAATATCTACTTCTACATGTTTTGATATTTCTTCTAACATATTATCAATATATTTGTTTTCAGCTTCCATATCTTTTTCTGCTTCGATGGACTTTTTGATTTCTTCTTTTAATTTTTCTTCTGAATCAATTCCTTCCATTCCTAGATCTTCAAAGAATTCTTCATCCATTTTTCTAGCTTGTTTTTGTTTAATTTCATTTACTTTTACTTTAAACATTACATCTTGTCCTGCTAAATCTTTTACTCCGTAATCTTCTGGAAAAGTTAAATTTAGTTCTTTTTCTTCTCCTACTTTCATTCCAATTAATTGTTCTTCAAAACCTGGAATAAATGTATTGGAACCAATTTCTAAAGAATAGTTTTCTCCTTTTCCTCCATCGAATGCTACTTTATCTTTGAATCCTTCAAAATCAATTATTGCAATGTCTTTATTTTCTACTTTGCCATTTTCTTTGGTTACCATTTCTGTATATCTATCTAATAAATGATTTAATTCATGATTAATTTCTTCTTCTGTTACTTCTACTTTTTCTTTTTTGATCTTTAATGCTTTGTATTGATTTACTTTTACTTCTGGTTTAGTAATAATTTTAAAAGTAAATTCTACTCCTTCTTCATTTAGACTTTTTAAATCTACTGTAGGTTGTACTACTGGTATTAATTTTGTTTCTTCCATTGCTTTTTGATATGCATCTTGTAATACTTTATCTGCTGCATCAATAAAAAGTGATTCTTTTCCAAATCTTTTTTCATAGATATCTCTTGGTACTTTTCCTTTGCGAAATCCATCTACTTTTACTGTTTTTTGTTTTTCCTCAAATGATTTATCTAAGGCTTTTTTCCAAGTATCTCCATCAATTTTAATTACTACTTCATGGATGTTTTTCTTGGTATTTTTCTTTTTTTCTTCTTCTTTTTTTTCTACAATTTTTTCTTGTTTTGCCATATTCACTTTCATTCCTTTCACTTCGTTTTAAGGCATATGTCATGAAAATTTAAACTAAATTTATTTTCTATTTATTCTACTTGAAGATAGAATTAAATACACTAAAAATAATTTCAATCAATCACTTAAACCATTATTATCTCTTGGTCTTACATCTAATTCATTAGAATGCCAATCATTTATCTATTTAATTTTTCTTTTCAGACTATCCTCCATTGCTTTATATTATATCTTATTATTTGGTGTAAGACAACCTTATTTTTTTGTTTAACTTTTCTTTGTATTAAAAAAATGAATTTATCTCAAACAAATTCATTTTTGTTAAAAGTTATTTGTCCATAAAATGGACATTTCATTATATCCTAATTTATTATGTTTTTTATGATATTCTTTTCATTTGTTTAATCAATTTTGCATGAAGAACCATTTTTTCTCTACTATTATAGCACGTTGATAAAGTTAATATCTTATCTTTTTTGGTTAACTTAGTTTTAAAATCATTTACTGTTCTTTTCATTATAGTTGTTAACCAATTTTCAAAATCTTTCTCTTGATTGAATTTTATTTTTAAATAGTCATTTGTTGTTTTTATGTGATAAATACTAAATATTTCATAAATATAATTATTATTTGGTGTTGAAATTTTTACTATGTGGTTTTGTTCATTTTGTATCCATGATTCTTCTAAAGTGTTTTTTAAGCTTCCTAACATAGTTCCGTCTACTCTACCATGGGCATAAATGATCATATTTTTATCTTGAAAATTTGGATTGTTTCGATAATCTAGAAATAGCCATCCAGCATCATTTTTACTCCTGTCTAGTGAATGCGTTAAATAATAGGAATTGTCTTCATGTTGAACAAACGGATAGTTAATATTTGTTCCGGGGACTTCAATCCATCCTGTTACTTCATTATTATTTTTTTGTAAATCTGTAAAATCTACACTGATAAATTCTGCTTCCTTATACTTGCTATCTAAATTCATTTCTGTTTGATCTATTTCTTTTCTGATGTTAATTGTGTTTTGTAAATTTTTGATGGTTTGATTTGTTTTTTGGTTATCTATATACCACATCCAAATCTTAATTAAAGATAGAATACTTATCCATATTAATACACAAAGTAATCCTTGTAATATTATTATTTTTTTTTGTTTCATCTTAGGAATTTATTCCTTCCATATTTTTTTTATACATAATGGTTGCTGTAATTGCCATTATGATAAATACTAGTCCTACTAGCGTATAAATTAAAGTTTGTTTACTTCCTGTTATTGGTAGGGAAATTGCTACTGTATTTTTTATATTTACTGTATAATATTCATCTGTTTGACTTATTGCTCTAATTCCTCCTACTTTTATTGATGTTAGTTCTTTATTAATTTGGTACCCATTTGGTGCTTTTGTTTGTTTAATATAGTATGTTCCTTCTTTTACGTATTTTAATATTCCTGTACCATCTTGTCCTATTTCTACTTTAGCAACTGGTATTTTTAATTCTTGATCTTGATACACTGTAAATTCCGCACCGGAAAGAGGGTCTGTTTGATTGGTATTCATAATTTTTATTCCATAAGTAAATATTTGACAAGATGAGTTCTGTGTATTTACTACTTCATTGGTATCTTCCTTTATATAAGACATATAAGCACTAGATTGGTTTCCCGTAGGAGCCATTTGAATTTGATTTTCTCCTCTTATATTTGATAGTTTTGTCCAATATGTAATTTCTATTATATTCGTGGTAATCATAGAAGCATCAATTGTTATGATCATTTTTCTATTTTCTTCATCCATTGTAATTTGAGCAACTTTTACTTTTTCGTCTTCTTTTTTATTGATTGAAATATTTCCAGGGAATTGTTCTTTTGAACCTGTTGCAATGGTTTTTCCATTTTGTTCTTTTAAAATCATTCCTTCTGTTTGATTTTGTTCTGTTGTATATTCTAAACCATTAGAAATAGTATCTATAATTTGATATGTTTTTCCTATATCATTTTCATATGTTGGAAGAGTGACTACTATTTTATTTAATATTTTTTCATTTTCATTTGCACTGATTGTACTTTGTTCATTGATTGTTTTTGTAAGAGATGGTATTTCATACTGAGTATTTATTGTACATTGACCTGCTGATTGATTTTGATCTATATCGATATGAGCAATCATTGTTCCATAAACTACATTTGTTTTTTGGGGGATAATTACATATGCTCCTACTGTTAATTCTTGGTTTTCTGTTTGGATGGTTGGATTTTTCATTTTCTTTTCTTTTACATAGCTGGTATAAGCATTCATCAGTTTATCTATTTTTGTATCTTGGTTTGGTTTATTTCCTATTATTTTATTTTCTGAATTTCCTTGATTTGGATCGGGAATTTTACTCATTTCTAGGAATTTTTCTACGGTTATTTCTTTATATTCGTTTACTGCAGTTTGATTCTGAAAGTTTTTAAATTCTTCACTAAATTCATATTTGTAACTTAGGGCAGTATCACTATAGTATAAGTCTAATAATTTGTATGCAGAAAAACTATCTTGAGCTTGGTTTGTATTTTCTATTTTCAATATTCCTTTATTTTCTACATAATGATAAATATTATTTCCTTCTGTAATTTTTAGTGATTGATCAAGTGATAATCTAGCTGATACTTTTTTTATTGGTAGATAAAATATTGATAGACAAAAAATTATTATTATCCATCCTATTACTTTTTTCTTTCTTTTTTTCATTTTTTTTCTTTCCTTCCCTTTTACCTATTCATTTTTGTTCTATAGGATTTATTTGTAATGAGAATTGCTATTACTAATATTATATCTATCATCCATATTCCTATCGATAAATAAAGATCTGTACGTGAAAAATAATTTGCTTTTTTCTCATTTTTTATCATTTGATCAATATTTTGTTCTTTATATGGAACATGTGTTCCTCTAACTAATAATCTATGGGTATTTACTGCATATGGAGTACATGTTACTAAAGTGATAAAATCTTTTCCTTCTTCAATCATTAGTGCTTTGGTATTTGTTGGTTCTGTTACTAATATTTGATCTACTTGATACGCTAAAGTTTTATTTAATATTTTAACATAAAACATATCTCCTTCTTGCAATTGATCTAAATCTGTAAATAAAGTTGCAGTTGGTAATCCTCTATGTGCAGATAAAATAGAATGAGTTGATTTTCCTCCTATGGGGAGTGAACTTCCTTCTAAATGACCTACTCCTTTTTGTAATGTTTCTGCACTTGTTCCATGATAAATTGGTAATTTTATTCCTATTTTTGGAATTTCAAGATATCCCATTTCTCCATCATAACCAATATTTAAAAGACTTAAGTATTGATTTGAATTTTCTTCTTTTGGATCTAAAAATGCATCTTCTATACTATTTTTGGTAAGCTTTTGATTATACTTTTTTGCTTCTTGTAAAATTTTATCCTTACTATCTTGTTGGGCCAATTCATCATAATTTGTAATCATTTGATTATATTTTTGTTGATTTTGGTAACTACTAATTGTCGGATAAAACATGATTGCTAATCCTATGATAAATAATCCTGTAAAAATTATTAGTGGAATATTTTCTATTATTTTCTTTTTCACTTTTTCGTTATTCCTTATTTGATATAATTTTATGTATCCTATTCTTATTTACCATTTTGATCCTTCTTTTTTTCTTTTCTTATCCAATATATTAAAATTAATATTAGACTAAGAGATATGATGAATACTCCAGCATAGATATAAATTTTATCTAATGTATTAGGAACAATTGTATTTTCTAAATTTCCTCCATTGTTATTTTGTTCGTTTCCTTGTTGATTAGGATTATTGGGATCATTTGTTTGATTTGGATTGTTGGGATTATTCGTTGGACTATTTGTTGGATTGGGATTATTGGGATCAGTTGGATTTGCACCTATTTTGGTTGCTTCTGTTTTAATGTTTATTTTTATCTCATATTTATATTCTTTTTCTAACTCATCATAGTTTGGAATAGATAATAAAGCAGGTTCAGATTGGTATTGCATTTGCCCTATTTGTTTTGTTTCCGTTAAAATTAAATATAGTCCAATTGGTATATTACTTACTGATGCAATTGCTGAACTATTCGTTGTTATGGTATAAGTTGCTTCATAGTTATTTTGGGAAATATATTCTTTAAGATGTTTGGCAATTTCTTTTAACTCTTTTGTCGTTTTGCCATTAACATTTTCTTGGTATCCAGAGAATATGCCAGTATAATTATATTGATATTGATCAGTAATATCTGCTACCTTATATAAATAAATTTTGGCATTTGCTATTTTTACATCTGAATAAGAATAATTTATTTCTAAATTTCCTTGGGAATTTAGTGCTTGTACTGGTTTTTGTATCATTATTAATACTAGCATAATTATCCATAATATCATTTTGTTTCTTTTTTTCATTATATTTCCCTCCTTCTTGTTATGTAGTATACATAACTGCCTATACTACTTATCATGATTATTAATCCAACTATAATGTAAGAAGTGTTATTTTCTCCTTTTATTCCAGGAATTATGGCAATTTCTGTACGATTTATGGTTAATGTTGTAAGTCCATCTTTTTGCTTGGTTTGGGAACTTTTATCTTCTTCTAAACTTCTATATTTGATACTTCCGTCATTTATTTGTTTTCGCATTTGAATTTTTCCATTTTCGTTTACATGAACTGCAATTATATCCTTATAAATTGTATAATCTTCTGGTGGCTGAATTTCTTTTAAATAATATGTTTTTTCTGGCTCTAAATTTTCAAAAGTACTTCCTTTTGCTATTAACTGTTCACAATTACTATCTTGGTATAGTCCAAAAAGAGCATTTTTAATTTGTTTTTCTTCTTCTTGATTAATAATTTTTAAAGAAACTTTTCCCGTTATAAAATTAGTCGTTGCTTCATAGTTATTTTGCCTATCTAGGTAATAATCATTGTCTGCTTTTGCATCAGCAATTGTTACTGTTGAAGTAATTTTTTTTCGTTCATTTGAATTTACTTTATATTCTGCTTTTAATTCTAGTTTTTCTTTGGCATTCATTTTTGGAATTTTCATTATATTTTCTTTTATTTTATTTTGTTCTTCCGTAAATATTACTCCACTATCATTTAATTTTATCATTACATCATATACAGGAAATTCATTTTTATTTTCTACTGTTATTTTGATTTTTACTTCTTCTCCTTTTTGATAATTGTTTTGCATTTGTTCTATTGTTTGATATATTTCTAAAGGAAATGTTCCATTTTCTTTTACCCATTGACCATATATTTTTATATCGTGATCAGGCATTTTAAAGGTTTCTTCTTCTGACCAACCTAAAAAGTGATATCCATAACTTACTAATTTTTCATTTGTTTGAACAGTATCTTCTACTGTGTAACTTTTTTCTTTTGGTAATAAATCATTAGCATTTTGAGGAATGATTTCTCCTTGAAAAGCATAACTTACTTGATATTTTTGTTTTTCAAAACTACCAATTAACTGGATATCTTTTCTAGGCATTTTTAATTGTTCATTTTGAATTTGTTTATGATTATATTCCCATCCTAGAAATCGGTATCCTTTGATAACCTTTCCTTTCTTTAAAGAATTAATTTTTATGGTTGTTCCAGCAAGATGTGTTTCTGATTGGGGAATTTTATAATTTTTAGGATAATCTCCTTGAATTTTATAGGTGATTGTTTTTTGGTTTGTATGAATAAAGATTCCTGTTAGAATGGTTAATATTCCTATTATAAATATGTAAATCGATATTTTTTTTCTGATCTTTTTCATCTTTATCACCTTCTTCGATTATTCCTTACTATTTAATGAAAAACATTATAGGAATTTCCTATAATTCTTTTTGTTTTTCATCTTGATCTGGTTTTTCTTTTTTAAGTGATGCGTTTTTTTGAGTTTTCATTACTATGATTATTGCTACTACTATTATAACAATACCAATTACTACAAAGATAAGTGTTCCTATTCCTCCTGTAAATGGTAAAATTTGATTTTGATTTTCTGTATTGTAGGCTGTAATATTATAATATCCTTTTTTATCAGGCATTTCTGTTCCACCAGGTCCTACTGTTATTGTAGGGGTAGTATTTAAAATAGCATATCCATCTGGTGCTTTAGTTTGTTTGATATAGTATTCTCCTCCAGCAATTCCTTCTAAAACTCCTATTGCATTTTTTCCTGTTTCCATTACTCCTAATTCAACAGTTCCTACTTTTACATTTCCAGATTTTTTATAAACTTCAAATGTACCTCCAGTATTTCCTACTCCAGTTCCTGTAATTTGAAGAGCATAAGTATATATTTTAGCTTCTGTTGTTTTGGTAATTGAATCAGTATATGAATATGGTGCTGGATAATCATATTTTGCTGGTATACTATATCCATTTTGTCCAAATGTGATTGGTGATGCTGGATTAAAAGTAAAACTATATTGAACCTCCATTGTTTTACCAGAAATTTTTTTTCTATCCAAAGTAAGTGTAATACTATCTCCATAGTTATTAATTTGTCCAATATTTTCTTGATTACTAATTTGATTAATTTGATTATTTGCTATTGTATAATTATATCCACCCATTGTTATATTGTATCCTGCATAATTTGTTGATTTATCAATTTTACTTTCTGTTAAAGTAATGGTTGCATTTTCTGAAGTTGTTGTTGCATCTTGTGGATAAGTTGGAAAACTTGTAGATACTTTACAAGTTACTTCTTTTCCTTTTGTTGCACTAATACTTGCTCCTGATTGATCATCATAACTACAAGTTTTTGTAATTGTTGGAGAGCTAACTTTTGCTTTTATGGTTGCATTTGTTAACATCCAAGAACTTCCTTCACGGGTTAGTTCTATATTTCCTACCATTACAGCATAAACGTTACTTGTTTCTGTTGCTACTACAAGATATGTTCCTACATCAAGTTGAGCTGTTCTTTGTGTTCCTGAAGTATTTAACTGTGTTCCCGTGATACTGGATAAATTATCTCTATCTCTAACATGTGTTGCATATGCACTCATTAATTTTGCATAATCATTGCTTACTGTGTTTCCTCCTTCAATTGCTGGACTATTGCTAAAGGTCGTCATTGTGGCATTTCCTCTATTTAATGCCATATATTGATCTTCTGTTAAAGTTTTCCAACTAGGATTAGATTGACTTTGTAAAAAATTTTTAAATTCTGATGTAAATTCATAGCTGATCGTTTCACTACTTTGTTTATAAAATATATCTAGTATTTTGTATGCACTTAATTTATCATTTTCTCCTACATTTACAATTGTTAAAGTTCCTTTATTATTTGCTAGATAACTACTTGAATCCTTTGATGAATGCTTACTATTATCTGTTGTAATTGATATATTGGCATTTACATTTAGGCAATGATAAAGAATGAATCCTATGGTAATTATCAATGAAACAATGATAGTTTGCCTAATTTCATTTTTTCTTTTCATGATTTATTTCTTCCCTTCTATTCATTTGTTTGTTGTTTCTTTTGATGATATATGATAAATATTGTTGCTCCACCAATGATTATTAATCCAATTGCAATGAAGATTACTGTTCCTATTCCTCCTGTAAATGGTAAAGTTGTTGTTTCTTGATTATATGCTTCTACTTTATACCATCCTTCTTGAGAACTATAAACAGTTCCTCCAGGTCCTACTATAAATGTTGGAGTTGACGTTAATAGATTAAATCCACTTGGTGCTTTCGTTTGTTTTAAGTAATAGGTTCCTTTTGCTAATCCTTTTATCGTTGCATTTCCTTCTGAGCCTACTCCTTGTCCTGTACCAACTAAAGTAATATTTGATTCTATTTCTTTGTTTCCATTTTGTTTATATAAAGTAAAAACGGCTCCTGGATATCCTAAAATTCTTAAGGCGTATGTATAAATTTTCATATCTTCTGATTTTCTTGTTAGTAATTCGCTACTATATGGTTCAGGATAAGAAAATTCTGCTGGAATATTATATCCTGATCCTCCATATGTAACTTCTTCTTCTGGGTTAAAATTAAATTTATATTTTATGGTTAAGGTTGAACCTGATACTTTTGTTTTATCAATATCTGTAATAGATAGTTCATTGCCATTTGTACTTACATGACCAATTACATTCTCACCCATACAACTTAAATTATATTGATGATTATCACCAGTAGATGTTGGCCATATGCAAGATGCAAAATTTGTGGATTCTACAGTAAACTTTTCACCTGATTCACTAGGAGATATAAAATCTAATTTGCTTTTTGTTAGTTTGATTGTAGCATTATTATTGGTTGTTTGAGCATCTTTTGGATAAGTTGGAAAGGTGGCAGTGACAGTACAAGTTACTTCTCCACCTACTCTAGCAGAAATGTTTGTTCCGGATTCTTCATCATATTCACAAGTTTTGGTAATATTAGGTTTTTCTACTTTTGCAACAATAGAACCATTTGAAATTTCATAAGTTACTCCTACTTTTTTTAATTCTATATTTCCTACCATTACTCCATATACATTAGAAGTCGATACTGGTAATACTAAGTAACTTCCTACATCTAGTGTTGCTGTATTTGTCCAATTTCCACTATCATAAGTCATATTTGTTCCTGTTTTTGAATTTGTTCGAATATATCCTGCGTAAGCACTCATTAATTTTGCAAAATTACTGCTACTTTGAAAAGGATTTATATTGCTACTTCCTGATGTTCCTGATGATTGGCTATATCCTAAATATTCTGATTCTGTAAGTTGTTTCCAACTACCACTAGAGTCTAAAAACGTTTTAAAATCACTTGTAAATTGGTATACGATTGTATCTGAACTTCTATTATAATATGTATCTATTATTTTATATACTTGCAATTGATCTACATTTCCTATATTTTGTTTTTGATCGGTAACAGTTAATGTACCTTGATTTGTTACATATTCACTTTGTGGATCATTTGTTCCTTTTTTTCCAGAATTTGTAGTTATTTGTACTGAAGCATTTACATTTAGTGTTAAATACATTACTACTATGACTACTATGGCTAATGGAACTAGCATAATCCAATTTTTCCATTTTAGATCATTTACTATTTTCTTTCTCACCATCTCACTCCTATTCTATATAAAATTATATTTCTCTTACCTATTTTTGTCAATTTTAATTTGCTTCATTCTTTATATTACCTCCTATACATTATTGTTTATCTTAACATGATTTTATACCCCCCCCCCAAGTATTTGTCAATTGCACATATGTTCGTTTTTAATTTTTCTTAATTCTCAAAGTAAAAGCAATTTTTATAATATGAGTTGCATTTACTTTGAGAAGTCACCCGTTTTTAATTTTAAAAAATAATACAAGAATATTTTTAGTTACTCTTATATTTTAATTTAGGCTTGTTCAAAATTAATTGTATAGACTGCATTGGTAAAAGTTACGGGATTAGTTGGTAACGATCTTAAACTGCTACAAAGCCAATGCCTTACTCGAACAGTTCTACTACTTCCTGCAGGTATAACTACACCTTTTTCTACCAAAAGAGTTCCACTATTATCCCAAACTAAGTCATGACATAAATAAGTCTTTACTAAATTAGCATCTGCTGTAGCTGTTGTTCCTGTTCCAGAACATGTTGGTCCTTCATAATTCACTGATGAAATTTTAGCATTTACTTCTCCTTTGTTTTTGATATAAAAAGAACAATAAACAATATCATTTGGAACTTTTAAAGTAAATCCAGATATTGTAAGCGTTGTTCCATTTGTTTCAAATGTACCTAATACAGCATTACCAGCTGCTTGGCAACTAACACTTTCAAATGCAATATTCCAGGAAGTTTGACTAGATTGTACGGTTGTAGTTGTTTTGATCTGTAATTGTTGACTTAGGGCTGCATAGGCAATACTTATTCCTATTATGGATAGAAATATCGCTACTATGATATATGTTTTTGCATGATTATTTTTCATGTAAACCTGGTACCATATAAGTGTAATATCTAATTCATTCAATTGAATTGACTATTACACTCTTTTTAA
>CANQFO010000006.1 GCA_947599755.1 uncultured Bacilli bacterium | reverse complement strand
TGAGGTAGTAGATGAATCAGTTGATGTGGGTTCTGATTCTAATCAAGATGTTTCTTTGGAAAATGGGGATAATTCTGAAGTAGTACAGGATGCTTCTAATCAACCTTCTCCAGATATTCGTAATTCTATTTCTATTCCTATTGCTAATGTAAATGTTTCACAAACTACTCCTGATGTTAAGGTAGGAGAAGAGTCTAATGATTCTACTCATGTTGTATTATCTACTATTCCTGTTACACAGCAACCATCAAATTATGATGGAGGAGGTTCTTTGGAACAAAAAATTGATTCTTCTAATGTGGTTCATTCATTTTCTAAAATATCTGAAAATCCAGTTAAAGCAATTTTAGTAACAGCAAGACAATATCAAAAACTGTTTGCTTCTCAGCAAGTACAATCAAATTATTTATTTGGAGGAAGACAGGAGCAATCTGGAGCTGTTTCTGCATTAGAAAAACAATCACAGATTGAAAAAATGATGGAACAAGCAAATGCCCTTTATAAAGAGGGAAGAGTAAAAGAAGCACAGGCTATGTATGATGTGATTAGTTCTATGAATAAGCAGTTGCAAGAGAATAATCATAGTGTATGATAAAAAAAGATTACTATTTTTTGCACTAGTTTACTAGTGCTTTTGTTTTTTAATCTTACTCTAGTGTAGATTTTTTTTGTTTTTTTTGCTATACTTTAATAGTAGAATAGAGGTGAATAAAGATGGGAAAGTTTCATATTCAAATTTCTAGGTTTATTCTTTTTCTCTCTTTTCTTTTTATTTTTACAGGAATTTTTCTTAGTTTTAGTAATGATAAATCTTTACAAGATCCTATTTTAAATGTTACTGTTGTTTCTAAGGGTACAGATTCTTCTATTTCTATTAATACGACTGATCGTCCTAAGGTTTCTTCTGATGATTCTGTTTTTCCTTCTAATTCTTCTGATATTGTTTCTGAAAATAATTCTTTAAGAAATCGTATTCAATCTACTTATAGTGTTTTGGTTCGTTATGGTTCTGAAACAGATCAATATCGGGTGGGTGGTCTTAATACGATTGCTATTACAGATCCTGTTCAGATCCATACGGCTTTAGTTAATTTAGATCATTGTATGTCTTTGTATCCGACTGGTTTTTTTCAAGAAATAGAGAGTGCTGGATTTCATTTGATTATTTATTTAATTCAAAAATATTCTTCTGATAATGTTACTGGTGTTACCGATTCTTCTTCTAAGAATATTCGTTTGTCTATTGCTACTGAGTATCCTTTTGATGAAAGTTTTCATCATGAGGTTTATCATTATATTGATGATTTTATTTATGAGAAAGGAGGACGTTATACTACTTGGAATAGTTTAAATCCAGCTGATTTTTATTATGGTAGTGTTAATGCTAATTATTCTTATAGTAAGAGTTTGTCTGAAAATGCTTTTTTTGTTAATGATTATGCACAAACTGATGAGTATGAAGATAGGGCATCTACTTTTGAATTTATGATGGCTGATAGTAAAGCTAGTTGTTTAAATTATGGTAGTAATGTTTGGTTAAAAGCAAAATTTATGTCTGAACAAATGGATTTATATTTTACTACAGTTTCTTCTGATACTTTAGAATATTGGGAGAGATTTGTTGATTAAGGAGGAGTTATGAGGCAGATTCTTATTAATGATGATCATTTAAATGAAGATGATTTGGAACAGGAAATTATTCGCGTTAAGGCATTATTAATTAATTCTAAACAAGAAATATTGCTTGTTTATAATAATTATACTTATCAGTTTCCTGGTGGACATCGTAAGAAGGATGAGTCTCTTGAAAATACTTTAACTCGGGAAATAAAGGAAGAATTAGGAATCAACATTTTGGTTAAAAATGAACCTTTTTTGCAAATTATTACTTATTTTTCTAATTATTGTGATTTAAATTTAAAGGTTTGTAGTAAAATTTATTATTATATATTATTTACTGATCAAACTCCTGATTTTTTCCAAACTCAGTATGATGAAATTGAAAAACAAAGTGAATTTTCTATTCATTATGTAAAAATTGCTTGTGTGGAGGATTTTTTAAAAAATGCTTTAGAGAAACATATGATTCATGAAAAAATTTATCAGGAGATGTGTTATGCTTTAGAGGAGTTTAAAAGTTTATATTTTTCTTAATTTATTTTTTATTGTTTTCAGATAGTTGTTTATTTATATACTATTTATTGACAAATTGATTTTTGATTGATATAGTAAGCTTGAAATGTGATATAGAGGGTTTTAAATATGAAGTTATTGGTTAATGGATTAAGTAAAAGTTATTCTGAAAAATTGGTTTTAGATTGTTTGAATTTTACTTTTGAATCAGGAAAAATTTATGGATTATTAGGAAGAAATGGGGCAGGTAAAACTACTTTTTTTAATTGTTTAAATGGAGATGTTTCTATTGATCAGGGAAAAATTTTGTTAGAAGATAATTGTTTAGAAAAGCTCAAAAGTTCGGATATAGGATATGTTTTATCTACACCTGTTGTTCCTGAGTTTTTAACTGCTAGAGAGTTTTTACAATTTTTTCTTGAGATTCATCAAGATTCTTGTTCTTCTGATATTCAAGTTGATGATTATTTTGATCTTTTTAAAATTGAATTAGGAGATAGGGATAAGTTATTAAAAGAATATTCTCATGGGATGAAAAATAAGATGCAGATGCTTATTAATTTTATTTGTCAGCCCAAAGTGATTTTATTAGATGAACCACTTACTTCTTTAGATATTGTTGTGCAAGAAGAGATGAAAGACTTATTGAGAAAATTTAAAAAGGATCATATTATTATTTTTTCTACTCATATTTTAGAACTTGCAATGGATTTATGTGATGAAGTTGTTATTTTGAATCATAAAAAATTGGAATTGGTCGAAAAGAAAAATTTGAGTGTAAAAAAATATAAAGAAAAAATTATTCATTGCTTAAGGGATGATAGATGTGATTAAAACTTTGAGTGTGTCATTAAAAATTGATTTAGCGTGTGCTGTTAATTCTTTTCTTTATCAGTTAAAAAAATTGCCTATTTTTAGTGATTTATTGACAGATGATGTTTATCAAAGTAAGTTGATTAAGAAGATTGTTGGTGTTTTTGCTTTTGTTCTTTCTTTTTGTCGAATGCTTGTTTTTCGAATTTTTTATTTTTTAAGTATTTATGTTATTAGTTCTTTTTTATCAAGGGATAGATTGCTAGATTCTTTTTTTCATGTTTATTTTGTTTTTACTTTAATTGGAATTTATTTGAATACTAAGATTTTAGGTACTAGTCGAAAAAAATATTATTCTATTGTGTTGTTTCAGATGGATTCTAAAAAATATATGAAAGCTTATTTATGGTGGAATTTGTTTGTATTTCTTTTATTTCATGCAATTTGTTTTTCTTTCTTTTCTTTTCTTATTCCTTATTCTTTTTTTGAAGTGATTCTTCTTCTTTTCCTATCTTTTTTTGGAAAGATAGTGGGGGAAGCTTTACATTTAAAATTTTATCGTAAGTATGGGCATTTGTGGTATGATAATCAAGTCTTTTATTTTTCTGTTCTTATTGGTCTTTTGATTCTTTCTTTGTTGCCTTATTTTGGTTTCTTTTTTTCTTTTTCTTTTTTTCTTTTCTTTTTCTTTCTCTTTTTTATCTTGGGTATTTATGGCTATTTTTATTTATCTTGTGTAGATGATTACCAAGTTTTATATCAACGTTTAAATACTAGAACTAGGGCTATGAATGATGATTTTTCTCGTTCTTATTCTAGGCAAGATATGATTGAAATGAAAGATAGAGATAAAGTGATTTCTGTTAGAAAAATTCAAGGGAAAAAAGGGTATGATTTGTTTAATACTATTTTTTTTGAACGTCATAAAGAAATTCTAATGCGCAGTGCTAGAAATTATGCTATAGCTATTTTTTTCCTTATTGTTTGTTTTGCCATTTTTCTTTTCTTTTTTTCTTCTTATTCTAGTTCTATTCATTATTTTCTTCTTCATCATCTTGGATGGTTTGTTTTGATTGTGTATTTTATTAATCGAGGAGCAATTGTTACACAGGCTATGTTTTATCATTGTGATCATGCAATGCTTTCTTATAATTTTTATCGGGAACCGAAAGTTTTATTGGGATTATTTAAAAAGAGAGTAATTATGATTTCTAAAATTAATTTAGTTCCTGCGTTTGTTCTTGCTTTAGGAATAGATTTTTTGTTGTTTTTGTCGGGAGGAACGATTTTTGTTAATTATTTGATGATTTTTTCTTTTATTTTAGTTCTTAGTATATTTTTTTCTGTTCATTATTTAGTTCTTTATTACTTATTTCAACCATATGATCGAGATATGCAAATAAAAAGTTTTCCTTATTCTATTGCTTGTTTTTTTACTTATTTTCTCACATATTTTTTACATGATGTATCCATATCTTCTTTGCTTTTTTCTTCTTTTGGGTTGTTGATTACTATTTTTTATTTTATTATTGCTTTAATTTTTGTTTATCGAAGGGCTATTTATACGTTTAAGTTAAAGTGAAAGTGAGTTTTTATATCCATTTATTTATTTCTTTAAATACTTTACTTAAATTATCATGAATTACTAAATTACATATATTGTCATATGGAGTTTTTTCTTTGTTAATTAAAACTAAGTGTTTTCCTTGAAAATAGTGAATTAATCCAGCAGCTGGGTATACATTTAAACTTGTTCCACCTATAATGAGTAATTGGGCTGTTTTAATTTCTTGTATGGCTTGATTTAGTATTTTTTGATTTAGAGGTTCTTCATATAATATTACATCTGGTTTTATTATGTTTCCACATGTACATAAGGGAAGTTCTTTTTGATTAAAAATTGCTTTTGCATCATAAAATTTATGACAATTTTGACAATAATTTCGTTTAATGGAACCATGAAGTTCAATAACATGCTGGGAACCTGCTTTTTGATGTAAATCATCAATATTTTGTGTAATAATACTACTGAGCATATTTTTCTTTTCCAATCTGCTTAAAACGATATGGGTTATGTTTGGTTTATAGGCTAATGAATTCATCTTTTCTCGATAAAATTCATAAAATTCAATAGGATGTTCTTCAAAAAAGGTATGAGATAAAATTATTTCAGGTGGATATTTGAACTGTTCATTATATAGTCCATCTTTGCTTCTAAAATCTTTTAAACCGCTTTCTGTAGAAGTACCTGCTCCACCGAAAAATACTGTTTTTTTTGATTCTTTTATCCATTTTATTAGGGTATTAATTTGATCCATTTTATCACCTTCTTTTTAATTATAAGTATACTTTTGGTTAAAAACAATTCTATTTTGATGTATTTGACAATCTTTTATGAATACGATAAACTATTGTTATATTCAGATGTAGAGGTGAATTTGTTTGAAAAATGCTAAATTTGTTAGTGGAATATTAGCGATTGTAGGTATTTTTATGATTTCTATTGCTTTGGTTTTACAACATGATCAAATTACTTTTGATCATAAGATTATTTCTAGTGTTCAGGAATTTGATATTAAAAATATGGCTGCTTCTGCTCATACTATTTTAAAAAAAAATAGTACTACTGATGATTCTGTATCTACAGATTCATCTTTACCATTGATGGCAGTTTCTATGGAAACCGCTCCTGCTTCTGTGATTATTCCCCCTAGAATTGAAGTATTTGAAGGAATGACTTTAGAAGAACTTACGATTAAGCTTGATCGAAATTTGGGTACTGGTTATATTGCTGGT
Organism: uncultured Bacilli bacterium; assembly: GCA_947599755.1. Lineage (GTDB taxonomy): Bacteria > Bacillota_I > Bacilli_A > RF39 > UBA660 > CANQFO01. Next base: position 19,934 of record CANQFO010000006.1, on the reverse strand, counting down.
AAAGGTCAATTGATTGCTACGGAATGTATTCAAAAGGGAATTGATCCTTATCTTGCTGTTGCGATTATTTTGCATGAAACAGGGTGTCGTTCTAATTGTTCGTCTTTAGCTCGAACTTGTAATAATGTGGGGGGACAAAAGGGTAGTCCTTCTTGTAATGGTACTAGTTATAAGACATATGCTACTTTAGATGAGGGAATTGTTGGATTTGTTGATAATTTATATACAAATTATTATTCTAAAGGTTTGAATACTGTTGATGCAATTGCTCCTAGATATGCACAAAGTAGTACTTGGTCAAATAAGATTCATCAATATATTGAACAAATTAGAGCGAATTAAGCTATTTTTTTATATGAATATTTTTCTTTTTTTTTTCATATATTATAGTGTGAGTTTAATTTAGCTAGATTAGTGTAAACTTGACAAATTTTACAAATTGTGTTATAATCTAGACATAATTGATGGTACATTATTCTAGTCAATTATTTTACTAGGAAGACGAGATTAAACAATCGTTAAGAGCATATCTGTGAAACCTTTGGTGTTTGCTTCTTACGCCCAGTTTGGGGTGGATGCTGAAGATGAAGGGTTTAGGGGCGCTCGTAATGGCATACGATAAACGACCCTTTTACCTGTGGAGACCTATTCTTGTGGTAAGCCTATACGTAAATTACTGATGGACTTATTACGAAATAGGATTAAACCTGCATGTGGCGAAAGTTATGTGTAGTGTAGCTTGTCTTGAGTGAAAGTATTGGAATGAATGATCTTGCTGAATTAAGGTGGCCAACTCTAATTTGGTTTGCGTTTTGAAATTGCTTTTGCAAAAAAGAACTAATAGTAAAATATTGGGGAGGAAATCTCCTAGAGTGCTTTAATATAGGATTGCAGTGGATACTGAGTGGTAATCAAGTCATGTATATGGTAACAATACATTAATTCCTTTTAAGGGGAACCGCAATTTTGGTAACGAAATTGTAGGAATTAGGGAAATCCTACTTGACCTAAGATTCAAAGTTTACTATATTAACACCATTAATTAAAATAGTATTTTTATACTATTTTTTCTTTATAAAAGGAGAGACTTAAACGATGCAAAAAAAGAATAAAAGAGAAGAGTTTCAGAATTTATTGATTCAAACAAAGAAAAAGGAAAAAATGAAAAAAGAATCTGTTCAGGTTGAATGGATTTGTCGGATTATTATTATTTCTTTTACTATTTCTTTTGTGTTGTCATTGATTTCTGAGAGTACTATTCCTAATTTATCTTTAGTTTTTGGAATTGTGATTATGCTTTTATTTGTGTTTGTTGGAGTTATGTTTGATATTATTGGTGTTTCTGTTACTTCAGCAGATGAAAAGATTTTTCATTCTATGAATTCTAGGAAGGTAAGGGGTGCTGATGTAGCCGTTAAATTTAAGAAAAATGCAGATAAAGTATCTAGTTTTTGTTGTGATGTTATTGGGGATATTTGTGGTATTATTTCAGGAGCATCTGCTACAACAATATCTGTTGCTTTAGCTCATACATTTCATTTGAATTTATTATTTGTTAGTTTAATTGTTGCTTCTTTAGTTGCTTCTATAACTATTGGTGGAAAAGCTATTGGGAAAAGTTTTGCTATTAATAAAAGTAATCTTATTTTATATGAATTTGCTAAAATTATTTCTTATTTTTATCATTGTTAAATTGATAAGGCGTTATTTTATCATGAAGGGTGACATATAAAAAAGAAATTAGGGGGTTAATATGGAGTTTTATGTTGGAGATAAGTTCTATTCTTTTTCTTCTTCTGATTTAGATTATATGTATATTGATGAAGGAGAAGAAGGAATTGTATATCGATATTTTGATCAAGCATTTAAAATTTATAAAGATTATTGTCGTAAGATGCGTTTAAAAGAAAAAGATGTTTTTGTTTTACAGAAAATTGATACGAATAGAATCGTTTTGCCAAAAAATTTGATTTATGATTTGAATCATCAATTTATTGGATATCAAATGGATTTTTTATTACAGTATGCTACTCAAGCGATTGCAAAGATGGATATATTTTCTTTTATAAAGGAAATTTGTTTGTTGAGGGATGATATTTTTCTTTTATCTGATTTTGGTATTGATATGGAAGATTTAAATTTTAGAAATTTACTTTATCATAATGGGAAAATTTATTTAATTGATCCTGGAAGTTATGTTATTCGGGATTATATTGATCGTAGTTTTCTTCAACAAGAAAATTTTCAACGTTTTGCGAAATTTGTTGTTGATGATATTTTGCTTTCTGTTGTTTCATTGTCTAAAAAGAATCAGTCTGCGGTGAGAAATATATTAAATTTGGAAGATTCATTTTCTTTGATTTATCGTTTGGAAGATACTTTACAAGAGGGGGAAACGGTTAGTTCTTATGTTAAAAGAATTTGTAAATAATTAATATTAAAATACAAGTTATTCTTGGTAGGTGAACTTGTATTTTTTTTAATTCTATAGTAAACTAAAGTAGCTTTGAGGTGATAAAATGATTCAGGTTAATCATGTTAGTTTGAAATTTGGTAAAAGAACTTTATTTGAAGATGTTAATCTTAAGTTTACTAATGATAATTGTTATGGATTAATTGGCGCTAATGGTTCTGGTAAATCTACTTTTTTAAAGATTTTATCAGGAGAGATTGAAACTACTACTGGTGATATTTCTATTTCTAAGGGTGAGAGAGTTTCTTTTTTAAAGCAGGATCATTATCAGTATGATGATCAAGAAGTGTTGGATGTTGTGATCATGGGAAATTCTGTTCTTTATCAAATTATGGTAGAGAAAGATCAAATGTATCAGCAAACTGAATTTAGTGAAGAAGATGGGATGAAACTTGCTAATTTAGAAGCTGAATTTATGGAACTTGGTGGTTGGAATGCTTATGCAGATGCGGCAACTCTTTTGAGTAATTTAGGTATTCCTGTTGAGCAACATCATTTGAAGATGAGAGATTTAGCGGTTAAATCGAGAGTAAAAGTATTACTTGCTCAAGCTTTGTTTGGTAATCCTGATATATTGCTTTTGGATGAACCTACAAATAATTTAGATTTAGAGGCAATTTTTTGGTTAGAAGAATTTTTGATCAATTTTAATAATACAGTGATTATTGTTTCTCATGATAGACATTTTTTAAATAAGGTATGTACTCATATTGCAGATATTGATTATGGAAAAATTAAATTATATGTAGGTAATTATGATTTTTGGTATGAATCTTCTGAACTTTTACAAAAACAAATGAGAGATTCTAATAAAAAGAAAGAGGAAAAAATAAAAGAATTACAATCTTTTATTGCTCGTTTTTCTGCTAATGCTTCTAAGTCTAGACAAGCTACTTCTCGAAAAAAAATGTTGGATAAAATTCAATTAGAAGAAATTGTTGCTTCTTCTAGAAAGTATCCTTATATTGATTTTAAAATTGAAAAACCTTCGGGAAAAGAAATTTTAAAGGTAGAAAATCTTACAAAAATTGTTGATGGCAAAAAGATTTTAGATAAGATTTCTTTTACTGTTTTTAAGGGAGATAAAATTAGTTTTTTAGCACAGGATGATATGGTAAAAACAATGTTATTTAATATTTTAAGTGGGAAAGAAAAGTATGATAAGGGAAGTATTGAATGGGGAAAGACAATTCAATATGAGTATTTGCCACAAGATAATACAGAGTATTTTAATTGTGATAAAAGTATTATGGAATGGATAGGACAGTTTTATGATATTAAAGATGAAACGGTTCTTAGAGGATTTTTAGGTAGAATGTTATTTTCTGGGGAAGATGTATTTAAGAAAGTAAATGTTTTATCTGGGGGAGAGAAACAACGTTGTATATTGTCTAAAATGATGTTAAAAAGTCCAAATTTTTTAATTTTAGATGAGCCTACTAATCATTTAGATTTGGAAAGTATTACTTCGTTAAATAAAGGTCTTGTTCAATTTCAAGGAGAGATACTTTTTACTTCTAGAGATTATGAACTTAATCGTACGGTTAGTAATCGTGTAATTGAAATTCTTCCTGATGGAAAAATTATTGATCGATCAATTCCTTATGATGAATATATTCAGAGTAGGTAATAAATTGGTTCTTTGTGGACATTCTAATTTCTTTTTGTTACAATGATTTTAGGTGATATAGATGGTAATGATTGATTTTCTTTGTGATCAAAAATATCAAAAAGGACCTGGTAATGCTCATGATATTTCTACTCATCCGAAAATGTTTGTGATTTCTCCTGATGGTATAGTATATTATGCAGATTGTGAATATGATGGTCATGTAGTTTCTCTTTTGGGAGAAGAAATTTTACTTTCTAAGCATTCTGATTATATGAAGGTACTTATTGAAAAATATTTTTCTCATGATCTAGAAATGATTGCTAATGCAAAAAAAGAAGGCATGGTAGGATTTGTTCAAAATTTGTTTCAGCTTGTTTGTAAGGGATATATTGTTTTTAATAATTTAACTACTTATTCTAATTCTGTTCTTTATACTCTTCATGGAACTAGTGGACAATTTATTAGTTTAAAAGGTAGTGTTACCAATTTACAAAAAGAATCATTATTACAGTTAAATCCTTATATTCAATATTTTCAAGATATTGAAATTTCTCTTTATACTGATTTTGAGCATCATGTTAGTGAGGTTTATTATCAAAAAGGAGATCAAGCAATTGATTGTTTTTTGAAAGGATGTAGTAATTATGGAAAACAGATCTCCTAAGATTATTATTGTTCAAAATGATTTATCTCTTTCAGAGGGAATATTTATTTTGTATGAGAATGATTCTTATCGAACTCATGCAGAATATTTTATGGATCTTTTTTGTCAAAAAAGGTTTCAGACGGTTTCTTTTGATAGTGTTTTTTCTCATAGTAAGAATGTTATTGGAGCTAAAATTTGTTTGGAAGGAAATCTTGTATTTATTGATATTACTGCTCTTGATTCATGTGAAAAAGCAGGAATTTTATTTCTTCCTGTTGGTGTTTCTTTAGAGAAAGAAGAGTTTATTTTTCAATTTATTCAAGATTATCAAATGATTTCTGTTTGTCGTGATATTTATCTTGAAAAAGATTCTATTCATGCAAAAAAGCAACAGATTATTTTTTCTGAACAAATTTCTTCTTATTGTAAAATTAAATAATTTTTATGTGGTAATGGATTTGCTTTCTTCGATTGTTTTTTCTCCTCTTTCACATCGATTTCCCCAGTGATCAATTTCTATATTGTCTTTTTTTATGCAAATAATTTCACAATTATTTGGACATTTTGTACAATTTATACTTGTTGTTTGAAAATCATTTTCTGTTATATCAAAAGAAAATTCTGTTTCTTTTTCTTTTTTCGATAAGATTGCTACTCCTAAAGCACCCATTAAGTGACCATTCTTATCAGTAATAATTTTGGTATGTAAAATATCTTCAAAAGCTTTTACTACACCAATATTTTTGGAGACTCCTCCTTGAAAAATAATAGGTTCTTCGATTTTTTTTCCTTTTCCAACATTATTTAAATAATTTAATGCAACACTTCGACAAAGACCTGCGATAATATCATTTTTTTGGTATCCTACTTGAGCTTTATGAACTAGGTCACTTTCTGCAAAAACGGTACATCTTGCTGCGATTAAAGCAGGATTTTTACTTGTTAAGGCAATTTTTCCAAAATCTTCAACTTCTACATCTAATCGTTTGGCTTGACTAGATAAAAATGATCCGGTTCCCGCAGCACATAAGGTGTTCATTGCATAATCAATGACAATTTTGTCTCGGATTAAAATAATTTTTGAATCTTGACCTCCAATTTCTATAATTGTTTTTACATTAGGATAAAGAGAGATTGTTCCTACGGCATGGGCTGTGATTTCATTTTTTATAATGCTTGCATTTAGTATACTTCCAATTAGTTTTCTGGCTGAACCTGTTGTTCCTACAGAGACAATTTTTATTTTTTCTTCGTTAATTTGTTTTTGTAGGCTTTTTAATACTTGTTTTACAGCTTTTATTGGGTTTCCTTTTGTCCAAAGATAAGATGATGCTAAAATTTCATTTTTTTCATTAATAATTACTCCTTTTGTGGAAATTGATCCAATATCAATTCCTAAATATGCTTTTATCATTTTATTTTTCTCCTTGCTTCTAATAAATCATAAAATGCTTCTAATCTTGTTTTGATTCCTTCATTTGATGTTTCTGTGTCGTAAGAAAAAAATAAGATAGGCATTTTATTTTTTGTACAAATTTTTTGAATAATAGGAATTGCTCCTATTTCTGGGGTACAACCAAATGGTTTGGTATGAATAATTCCATCATATTTTTTTTCAATTAATTTTATGGTTCGATAGACATTATCTAGACCATCTGCTCCTAATGAATATTTACAGTATTTTTTGGTTTTTCTAAGCATCCATTTTTTCCAATGAGATTTTTGCCATAATAGGTAGGAAAGATTGGTATAACGTTTAATTTCAATATTCATGGTTGCTAGTTCTTTTTCTAAAAAATAATTAGAAAAAGGTTCCATTGCAGTATATAGTTCTCCTATAATTCCAATTTTTAAACAATTCTTTTTCTTTTTGATAGGGATTTTTTTAAATTTATGTTTATATTTGAAATAGAGAATAATCAGTTTGATGATTGAATTTGTTGATTTAAATTCTTCTAACATTTTTTTGTATAGATTAATATGATGATTTTTTCTTATTTCAAAACCAATATTTTTTCTAATAATTTTATCAATTTTATCCATTTGCCAAATAAAAATGAAAGTGTATAATGCATGATGAATAAAAGTTAAAAATTTTAAATTAGGGTTTAATTTTTTAAAGATTTGATAGATTTCTTTTATTTTTAAATTATTTTTGGAAATTAACTTGTAAAATTCAAAATGGTAACCTAAATCTCTTAGAATTTGCTCTGTTACTTCTGCATAATACCGGTATCTACAACCTCCTCCAGCAGTAAAGAGAATATTTGCTCCTTGTTGTAATGTTTCGATAAAGTTTCCTAAATTATATTTAAATGGTATACATACTGAGTCTGGGGAATATTTACTTCCTAATTCAATGGTTTTTTTAGTAATAGGGGGAGAAGGAATTACTTTTAATTTTGTTGTTCTTTCTAGAAATAGTTGAATGGGTATATAGTAGTTTCCTAAATGAGGAAAACTAATGATTTTGTCCATTTATTTTCTCCTTTTCTTTTAGATTGGTTAGGATATCAATGAAACTTTCTAGTCTAGTAATTATTCCTACTTCACTATTTAAATCTTCAAATATTAGGGTAATTATAGGGATTTTTTTAATTTTGTGATTTATTAATTCATTACTGAGGGAATCTGGTCCACAGGGAAATGAAGAGAGTAGGATGATTCCATCTACTTTATCTTGATAGTAATTAATGCTTGCAACTACTTCTTTGCTGTGGGTCCAATGGATATCTTTTGATAATTTTTCACATTCACTATCAATTAATTGATGAGGAATTTTATCACTATAGAGAATGGTAATATGATTTTCTGTTAAAAATTTTTGAATTGGTTTTCCAATTAGTGCATCATATAAATTATAGGGATGTCCTGCTAGAAGAATTTTTATGTTATTGGTAGAAAGGTTTTCAATTTGTTTTTGTTCTTCTATTTTTCGTTTTGCTTTTGCTATTTTTTCTGCATATTTATAGGCTTTATAACTTCTGATATAAGAAAAACCTAGAGTTTCTCCCATTTTTAGATAGGCTAATAGTTGATTATTATTAGTTGTTAGATCAATATTATAATGAATGATATTGATGTCAAATACATTATTTACTAGATCATAGAGACAATTAAAATTTGTACAAACTTGCTCATTTTTTTTGATTGAATATAGTCTTGGTATTAGGATGTAGTCGCAGTGGTTTTTAACATTGTTTATATGTCCTAGAAATAATTTTAGTGATAGACATGCTTCATCGTTTGCTAATTTTGTTCCTTCTTCTAATATTTTTTTATTACTATTTTCACTGATTATTACTTTTAATTGTAATTGTTTAAAAAATTCTATCCATAGATCTTTATCATAATAAAAAAGGAGACCTCTTGGGATACCGATTGTTTTTTGCATCTTATCACTCCTTATCTCATCTTATGATATGAAGGAGTGATTTTTTTCATATTTTTATCGACAAATGTTTAAATTTTTTTCTGTTGGTATTATTGTGAATTGATTTTTTTTATGATATACTAGCTGCATAAGTTGGAGGTGTGTTGTTTGGAAAAAGAACAAGTTAATTATAAAATTATTATCTTGTTTGTTGTTGTTATCGTTTGTGTTTGTTTATTTAGTTTTTTTGTTTCTCCTCAGTCTGATGATGACCAAAATTCTTCTTATGAGGTAGATAAGATTATTGCTAATGCTCAGAAAGAAAGCGAAGCAATTCCTGATAATGAGAAGAAAGATTTTCCTTCTATTACGGTTGATGAGTATTTGCAGATGTATGAGGGCTCTGAAAATCAAATTATTTTATTAGCTAGTCCAAATTGTTCTTATTGTCAAATTGCAGAACCAATTATTCGCCATTTAGCTTATCAATATGATATTAATATATCTTATTTAAATCCAGATGAATTTAAAGGTAATGATAAAACTAAGTTTATTCAGTCAGATGAGATGTTTAGTGAAGGGTATGGAACACCATTTTTGTTTATTGTATCTTCTTCTAAAATTGTAGATAAAATTGATGGTCTTACTGATACCCAACATTATCAATCATTTTTTAAACAACATGGTTATATAAAATAATAGGAGGTATAATATGTCTGTTGTTTATGAACAAGTATTAAAATTTAAAGAGAAATATCCTTTAACTATAGGATGGAGACTTTTAAAAAATGCATCAGTTGTCGAAAAGCATATGAATCCTGATGAAGTAGCTTTGTATTCTTTTGTTGCTCAGAAAAATGATAATCCTTTTAATGTTTGGGGAAGTGCAGTAATTACTTTGACGGATAAGCGAATTTTAATTGGAAGAAAGAGAGTTGTTTTTGGTTATTTTTTAAATTCTATTACTCCTGATATGTTTAATGATTTAAAAATTTCTAGTGGAATTATTTGGGGAAAAGTTTATATCGATACAATTAAAGAATTTGTTACTTTGTCTAATATTTCTAAAGATGCCCTAGCAGAGATAGAAACTGAGATATCTTCTTATATGATGGAACAGAAAAAAAATTATATTTCAAAAGAGACATAGTTTTTTATTGATGTATATCTCGGACTTTACTTTGGTTCTTTTTTTGTTATAATAATAATGGTGGTAAAAGGATGAAAAAGTATATTATTATTTTGATTTTTATTGGTGCTTTGGCTTTATTGTATCAATTTTTTGTTACTCTTTTTATTTCTTCTCATACACAAACTTATTCTATAAAAACTAAGGATAATCATTATGATATTGTAGAAGATTTTGTTCAACGTGGAGATGATTCTATTTATCATTTCTCAGTTGTTGATCAAAACAATCATACTTATACTTTTTCTTATACTCATGATTTTAATAAACAAGATCAAATTATTCGTGATATTCGTTATTTTAAAAAAGGAAATTTAGAGTGTATTTTTCCTATTTATAAGAGAGGGTTATTTTCCGATGTTTCTTGTATTTATCAAGATATGCAGGTTAGTTATTCTTATTTAGTACAAATTCAAAATCAAGATATTTCTTTTATTATTAAGCAATTAGAAAAAAAGAATTATTCTTCTCTTGGATGGAAGGTTTCTTTAGTAGCTGATAAGGAAGATAATTTGTCTATTTATAAAAAAAATTTATTTCAAGATTATATTTTTACGGTATGGTTTTATAAGGGATTTTATTTGATTGATCAGGACGATGTTTTGAAAAAAGAAATATTGGATCGAGATAGTTATGATAATATTTATTCTATTTTGTCTGATCAATATTATGTTATTGCTAATACGGATGAATTTTCTAATAATCAGGGAATTTCTTCTTTTTATATTTATAATATTAAAGATAAAGGAAAGAGTAAGATAGATTTTGATTTTCATCTTTCTAAAGATTTCTATTTTAATGGTACTTATCAAGGTTGGGTTTATTTTACTGATTTGGATTCTCAATTGGAGTATCGATTACAACCTTCTTCTTTAAAGGTGGAGGAAATTGGAAATGAATCTTTAGGATATCAAGTGGTAAAAAATAATCAATTAAAAAAGATTTCTCAAAGGGAATTTTTTAAGGAAAAGATTTATTTTGAGTCTTATGTAGAAAATTCTAAGTTGGAAAAAAAATTTGGAACAAATCAAATTTATGAAGATGATGATTTTTATTATTATCAATTAAAAGATGGTAGAGTTTATCGTGTTTCTAGAGAACATCTTGATTATCCTGTGTTATTATTTCAATTTCCTAATATTGTTGATTGGAAAATTAAAGATGGTAGTATTATGGTTGTTTCTGGTGATACTATGTATTTATATAGTGATGATTTAGGATTACGTCCAATTGTGAAGGATCCAGAATTGCCTTATAATTATAAAAATATTTGTAATTTTATAAAAAAGTAATTTTTTTCTTTTATTGTTTAAGAGAGATTTTCGATTGAAAAAAGCTTTGAAGAGTATGGTATTTTTATTTACTCTTTTCCACTTTTATCTTTATCTTTCTTTTTCTTTTTGCATAAAATAAATAGAATAAATTTTAAATCTTTTGGGAGTGATATTTTGTTAAATGGGATTGATATTAGTAAATGGCAGAATGGAATTGATTTAGAAAAAATTTCTGTTGATTTTGTAATTATGAAAGCTACAGAAGGAGTAGGATATACTGATCGTTTATGTGATTCTTTTTATCAAAAGGCGAAAAGCTTGGGAAAGAAGTTAGGAGTTTATCATTTTGCTAGGCCAGATTTAGGAAATCAAGCAATAGATGAAGCAGATTATTTTTTACAAGAGACAAAAGGATATCAGAAGGAAGCAATTTTTATTTTAGATTGGGAAAGTGGTAATTTAGGAAATGTTTCTTGGGCTAAAGCATGGCTTGATCGAGTTTATGAATCCACAGGAGTGAAACCATTTATTTATATGAGTGCTAGTGTAATGAGAAGTTATGATTGGTTTAGTGTAGCTTCTAATCAATATCCATTATGGATTGCTAATTATGGAAGCAATAATGGGATAGCAAATGAAAATGTTTTTCGTTCTTATCCTTTTCAATACTGGAGTACTTATACATTATGGCAATATACTTCTGTTGGACAATTGGATGGATATGCTAATTTTTTAGATTTAAATTATTTTAATGGTGATTTTTCTTTATGGGATCAATATGTTAAAGGAGACAACTCGATGCAAGATCTCTCTTCTTTGAATTCTAAATCTTCTATAGAATTGGCTGATTTAGTTATTCGTGGTGTCTTTGGTAATGGTCAAGATAGAAAAGAAGCGTTAGGATCTAGATATGATGAAGTACAAAGATTAGTGAATGAAAAATTGGGTTTGATTGAAGAACCTACTATTTATTATACAATTCAAGAAGGAGATACGCTTACTTTTCTTGCTAATCAATTTCATACTACTGTTGAAAAATTAGTTATGGATAATGCAATTTTTGATCCAAATATAATTTCTGTTGGTGAACAGTTAATCATTCATAAGAAGGTAGGATAAAATTTATTGTATTAGCTTTTTCTTTTTTTTTATTTTGTGATATGATGGGGATAGATTTTTTTAATGGAGTGAGAAATGATGTTTACGATTCAGACTTATCCCTATGATCATCGATTTGATCATTGGAAATTGTATAATGATTATCCTTGTTTATATATTTTAGAAAATGGTAAATATGCTTATGTGGGGTATTCTAGGGATGTTTTTCAAAGGACAGATCAACATATTCGTGATGCACAAGAAGAGAAATATCATTATCAGCGAATTCATTTAATTATGAGTGATGATTTTAATGTATCTGTAGTTACTCACTATGAACATTTATTAATTAAGATTATGAGGATCGATGGGAAGTTTATTCTTTGCAATATTTTAAATGGGGAAACTAAACACTATTATCGGGAAAAAAATGATTCAGAATTAAAGTTTGATCAGTTATTTGAATTATTACAAGAAAAAAAGTTAGTAAAGAAAAAAGATTTTAATCAAATTCTTTATTCTAGTGCATATAAATTTTATCCTTATCATGAAGTAACAAAAGAACAAAATAAAGCGTTAACTAGTATAATTCATACTTTGGATTCTGGAGAGTTAATTTCTCCGGATAAGAGACATTTGAATCGTCCTATGGTTATTTCTGGATATGCTGGTACTGGAAAAACTGTTGTTGCTAGTGTTTTATATGCTTATTTGAAATCTAGTCAGTTGTATCAAGAGAAAAAAATTGCTTTGGTCGTTCCCAATACTCCTACTAGAGATGAAGCTCAAAAAATATTTCAGGCCCTTCATTTAGATAGCTTTTCAGTAATTTCTCCAAATCGGGTAGCGGAGAGCAATTATGATATTTTAATTTGTGATGAAGCTCATAAATTAAGAAGAGATGTTAATTTAGGAAAATATCGTCCCATATTTTTATCAACGAATAAAAAACTAGGATTAGATAAAAATGGAGATGAATTAGATTGGTTACTGAAACAATCAAAGATTTTAATTTTATTTTATGATAAAGGACAGATTGTATGTCCTTCTGAAATTCCTAATACAATTTTTACTCAAAAATTATTGAGTAATAATCGGGGAATTCGTCCTATTGAATTGAAACAACAACTTAGGACTTCTCAATTATATGTTTCTTATGTATATGATATTTTGTATCAAAGAGCAAAAGAAAAAGTCCTTTTTTCTGATTATGATTTTCGTTTATATGTTCAAGAGGATGCTTTAGATTTTCAAGAAAAAATGGACGATTTAATTGAGCATATTCCGTTAAGTAGATATTGTGGTGGATATGCTTGGCCATGGTCAAAAGATAAAGATGTGTGCGATGTATGTTTTGGTCAAGTAAAGTTGAAATGGAATAGTAAGCGTGCTGGATGGATTCGATCAAAAAAATGTAACCATGAATTTGGAAGTATTTATTCTTTATCTGGTATCGATGCAAATTATTTGGGTGTGGTCATTGGGAATGATTTATATTTTGATGAACAGGAACAAAAGATTCGCGTAAATCGAGAGTTCTTTTATGATTCCAAAGTTTCTCAGAATATTTGTGATCAAGAATTGTTAGAGTGTGTATTAAATACTTACGGAGTTTTATTGACAAGAGCAACAAAAGGGACTTATGTCTATGTATGTGATGAAGCACTTAGAAATTATTTGAAACAATATATTGAGATTGCTGATTAATATTGGTGATATGAAAAGAGATTGGTCAGATAAAAAACAAATACTAAAGAGTAAAAAAAGTTACCATTTTTTTAAATGTTATACTATAATGATAATAAGTTAGTAAAAATAGCAATAAGGTATAATAGTTTTGTATAATCTATGTTATTTACTAAGAAAAATTGTGAAAGGAAAAGGACAAGAAAAATACAAAATTGAAAATCAGTGTAAATATGGTATTATTTAATTGCTTTTGAAAGGGAGAGATTAAAATGTTAAATAATCACTTAACAACGACAACTACTATAACGACATTAAAATCAATTGTTATTATTGATTGTTTTAGCATTGTATAACTATAGAAATATAAATAAATTATATCGCTTATACAAAGTCTATTACAATCAAAGTGATAGACTTTTAATTTTAGTAAAATTTAAGAAAATTGATGATATAATATTAATGTAAAAACGATAATATAGGACATGATTGTTAGAAACTTATTTTATAGAGAGTTATCAATTGGTGGAAGATAATAAATAAATCTAATAATTACTACCTATTAGTTGCACTCGAAAGAGATTGCCCGAAATTTCGGTTAAAAGAATTAAGTAAAATAAGAGGATGGTACCGTCTTAAATAGACTCCTATGGTATTATTCTCTTTTTGTTTTATAAAGGAGATGATTAAATGACGGAAACGGAAATTGATACGATTTTCTCCCTCAAAAGAAATAAAAGAAAGAAGGTAAATTATGAATCAAAAATGTTGTGAATTATTAAAAGAAGTAATTCAAAAAGAATGTAAAGATATAAGATTAGATAATATGTCTTATAATGAAGATGAATTTTATTATGAATTTAAATCTGATAAACAAATAAGTGAAAATGATTTTGAAAGATTAGAAAATGAAATAAAGAAATTGGATAAAAATATTTATGTAAAACTTTTGAGGATAAGTGGAGTATATTTTAAAGGAAATGCTAACAATGAAATGATTACTAGAATTGTTGGTAAAAGTTTTTCATCTCAAGATGATTTGAATGAATATAATAAATTTTTAGAAGATGCAAAAGAAAGAGATCATAGAAAGATAGGTCAAGATTTAGATTTATTTTGTTTTTCTGATTATGTAGGAGCAGGACTTCCACTTTATACTCCAAGAGGAACTATTGTTAAGGATGAACTTCAAAAGGAAATAGAAAAAGTATGTAAAAAATATGGATTTCAAAAAGTTAGTTGCCCATCTCTTGCTGATATATCATTATTTGAAACTTCTGGTCATGCAGGTAAGTTTAATGAAGAATTATTTAGAGTAGAATCACTAAAAGGTCATAAATTTGTTTTAAAACCAGTACAATGTCCTCATCATACTCAAATATTTGCATCCAAATTAAGAAGTTATAGAGATCTTCCAATTAGATATATGGAAAGCGATAAACAGTATCGTGCAGAATTACAAGGTGCAGTAGGAAATAGTTTATCAAGAGTTTATGCTATTACTGTTGAAGATGGTCATTCATTTTGCAGAAGAGATCAAGTTAAACAAGAAGTTATTAATATGTGTAATTTGATTAGAGATTTCTATTCAAGAATGGGATTATGGGAAGATCATTGGGTATCGCTATCTGTAAGAGATTATGAACATCAAGAAAAATATATTGGAAGTAAGGAAGATTGGGATATATGTGAGCAAATGTTAAAAGAAGTATCTGATGAATTAGGTCTTAATGCTAAAAGATGTGAAGGAGAAGCAGCTTTATATGGACCTAAATTAGATTTTATGTTCAAGGATGCTTTGGGTAGAGATATTCAGATTCCAACTGTGCAATTAGATTTTGCAATGCCTAAGAGATTTGGACTTTTCTATATTGATGAAAAAGGTGAAAAACAAACTCCAGTTATGGTACATAGAGCAGTTTTGGGTTCTTATGAAAGATTTTTAGTGCTATTACTAGAACAATTTAAAGGAGTATTACCAATATGGCTTTCTCCAGTACAAGTTAACATTATCCCTGTAAATATTAAATATCATGATGAATATTGCAAGAAAATAAAACAACTTTTAGAAGATGAAGATATAAGAGTAGATTATGACGATTCTAAAGAACAAATGGGTAAAAAAATTAGACAAAGTAATATAATGAAAAATCCTATAACTTTAATACTCGGAGATAATGAAAGAGATAATGATTTAATTAGCTATCGTAAATATGGTAGTGAAGAAACAAAGTCGTTATCTATTGAAGAATTTTTGAAATTTATTAAAGATGAAATAAATAAGAGATAGTGAAAAAAAAGATTTTAAGCATCATACTCAAAATCTTTTTTTCAGTTTCATTTAAAACTTTTTCAACTTCATTAATTAATTGTTCTTTATTAGGAATATAGTAAGTATATGTTGAAGCAAAAATATTATTAGATAAGCCACCTAAAGCAAACTCTAGCATTATGTTATCTTTTTCAGCACATAAAATTATACCAATAGGTTTTCCATCATCTTCTGAGTTTACAATTTGTTCGTAATAGTTTAAATACAAATTCATTTGTCCTAGATTTTCAGCTTTAAGATTATTCATTTTCAAATCAATTAGTACATATGATTTTAAAAATTTATTATAAAATACCATATCAACATAATAGTCTGTATTATTAAGTGTAATTCTTTGTTGTGATCCAACAAACATAAATCCTTTACCGAGTTCAAGTAAAAAATCTTCAATGTGTCTTATTAGTTTATATTCTAAATCTTTTTCTAAAATTGGTTTTTGTTCTTTGATTCCAAGAAATTCAAAAACATAAGGTTGCTTAACAATATCACTAGGTTTATTTAAAATTTGACCTTCTTTTGATAATGCTAAAACTTTTTCTTTATTAACTTTACCATCTGAAAGAAGTAATCTTTCAAATAATGAAGTATCTAATTGTCTTTTTAATTCTCTTACAGACCAATTTGAATTAATACATTCTTTTTCGTAAAAATTACGTTTATCTATGTCCTTAATAATCATCAATTCACAATAATGTGACCAGCTTAATTTTTCATTTAATTCATCAAAGTTTGGATATGTTTTATAGAAAACCCTCATATATTTTAGGTTAGACATAGAATATCCTTTTACTAAATATTTAGTAAGTTCATCTGATAATCCTTTTAAAATTTCTTTACCATATTCTAATCGGTTGTTAAATTCATTTTCATT
The DNA here is from genome assembly GCA_947599755.1 of uncultured Bacilli bacterium. Classification (GTDB taxonomy): domain Bacteria; phylum Bacillota_I; class Bacilli_A; order RF39; family UBA660; genus CANQFO01. The sequence continues at coordinate 3,380 of CANQFO010000006.1, read as the reverse complement.
TGACACTATTATTCTTCCTATATTCCAATACACATAAATGATAGATTTATTGATTTCATTAGCTAAATTATACTTAACTTCTTCTACTAAATTAGTAATTTCTTGTATCATTTTATTGCCATTTTTTTCTGAAATAATTGCTCCTTTCTGAATTAGTCAGACGCGTCTGACCAATTTATTTTTCTTTTAAAATAATACTAATATTTTACCATGTATACTTTTAGATGTAAATTAACTACTTATCTGCAATAAAGTATATTTTTCTTTATCAAACTTATTTTTCTTTTTATTAGGTATGATTTGTAAAGTAGATTTGTTAGATAGACTGTCAATGTCTAGTTTATCTTTTTCAATAGTGATAGGTTGTATCTTATAAAACTTACTTAATGATGAAATGTATTTTTCAATATCTTCTTTTGCTTTTTTACTAGATAAAATAATATTTTTATCATTAATTTTAATACTCATATCAAAACAATCGCTTCTAAACATATAATCAATATTAACAAGTTTTTTTATTAATATTAATCTTTTTAATTGATTTAATTGAAAAATGAAATGTCTATTCGAATATGTATATAGACATTAAGTCGTTCAACCAAAATATTTTATTTTTAAGATTAAATGATATGTTTGTGAAAATTTAATAGTTATTTACAAAAATCTCTAATAAATTGAAAATAATTCTGACTAATTTATAAAAAAAGAATATTAAAAAAGTAAGGCTTAAATAAGACTTAAAAAAATAAAACCTCTTGTATATCAAGTATTTAATTCAATATGGAGCGATAGATAAATCACTATATAAGTTAATACAACTAACTTCTAGAAGTATTATAATATCTTTTGTTTAAAATGTTTCAAAAAAGTTAAAAGTAATGTATAGTTATAATTAGATTGATATTAGAAAGGAGGATAAAAATGAATGAATTACTTAGATTTACTGCACCTGGACAAAATGGAATAAATATTTTATTCCCACCGAAATTTGAATTTGTTTTTTATAATGATAAATTCGAAATGTATAAAAAAGGGAAACTTGTTAGAACAACATTATATGAAGATGTAAAAGAAGTTGCAATCGTTAAGAATTGGCAAAATAATGTTATAATTAATTGCAAACCAATTGGAGTAAATATCTATAAGGTTTCAGATGAAATATGTAATAAGATAAAAGAAATAATTAATAAGTAGGAGAGAATATTAATATGGAGATAGTTTTATATATAATATGTTTTCTAATATTGTTAAGATATAGCTTTGTACTTTATAAATATTTAAAAACTGGAGAGTTCAAAAAGAAAGTATATAAAGGAAATATTATTGGTGTTATTGCCTATTCTTTTTTAACAGTTTTAATAGTATGTTTTTTAATATTAATGGTTTTAGTAAGTAAAGATAAATCAAGTGATTTACTTATGTGGATTCTATTTGTTGCTGCACTTGGAACAGTTGTAATGTATCCATGGTCTTGGCAACAGAGAGTATATGATAATGCTAGAGTAAAAAATAAAGAAGTTGCTAAAATAATGAATAATGAATTTAACAATAAATATGGAAGTGAAGAATATGATGAATTTAAAGTTGAACATTTCAACATTGAAGATAATGTAGTTATTGATGAACGTTTCAATTCTTTAATTTCACTTATTACAAATAATCAAATTTCTTTTATTGATCCAAATCAGTATAAAAATATTGCTGATGTATTTGCAAATTTATATCAACAAGATTATATTAAATTATTAAATGGGTCTGACTCTATAAATTTAACTTGTGAAAAAGTAAACGATTTATTAAAAAAGAATAACATTGATTTAAAAATCAATTTGGTAGATATTACAAAAGATGATGATGAATTTATAAAAGCAAGAAGAAACGATTTTGTTCCAACTATGGTATATGATTTATACAAATTTGATGAAATAATTAAGGAAAAAATAAATGATTATGAATTAGTAGCATTTCTAATTTATAACAAAGAGGGAAAAGTTAAATATCCGACTTATTTATGTATTATGCAAAAATCTAAATATGATGATTTCTTTAAAGTAAGCAACAACGAAGTGGAGGTTGCTAATAATGAATAATAAGTTTTCTGATTTTGTAAAAAGAGTAAAAATATCTGTTTTATTAGCATTAATTGGCTTTTTCTTAGCATTTGTAATTTTAGCAGTTGTAATTGTTGTATTAATAGAATCTGTACCTATACCTATTTTGGTTATTCCGTGTTTTTTAATATTGTTTGGAATAGTATTTTACATTACAATTGAAAAGCAAAGAAAACGAGTTGTTAAATATAGATTAGGTGTAGATGTTGATAATAATATCTATATTCCACTGGTATTAGATAATGATTATTTAAAGAAAGTTTCAAGTGTGTTTAATCATTCATTAGAAGTGCCTGATAACATTGATAATCTTGTTAGTTATGTACAATATATGATTGATAATAATCAAATGATATTTGTTCAAAAAAAGTTTAAATTAGAAGATATTATTAATTTACTAAATAGTTTAATGAAACATCAAAATATAAATTATTCAATTGATAAAAACGATATTATAAAGACTGATGATGAAATTATTAGCCTTAGAAGAAAAGATAATATTATAAATGACACTCACGATTTAGCAATAATTAGATCAATTTTGGAAAGTAATCAATTAGAGTTAATAAATTTTTTTGCATCAAATGATGGATTTTCCAAATTTGCTAGAATTGATGGATATATTTTGACTGTTGTTCCTATTAACAAAGTGGAAACATTCAGAAAATATCAAATTGAACTAGCGAATAAATTAAATTACAGATAAAAGGACGATAACTTAAAGTGATAATAATCAATATCATTTTAATTTTATTAATAATTTTGCCTTTGACAAAATTATTAACCCCCTAGGAATTTTGACAAGTATATCAAAAGATCCTATGGAAATTTTTTATTTCAATAAAAAATCATCTCTAAATAGAGATGAAATATATTTTAATGTCCGAAAAGTTCCAATAGATTCGTCAATAGAGAAATTGTGGGGATATCAACAACTTTTGCTCATAACGATTTAATATATAGTAAATCAATCAATTTTATTTTAACATATAATATATATTTTTACCAGAACCTGTTTGTATTAAAATATTGTCATCAATCATTTTATTTAGAATATCATTTGCTCTTGTTTTAGAAACTTCTAACAAAGCTTCAACTGTTAATCTATTTATTTTATTATTTTTCTTTAAGTATTTTACTATTTGCTCTTCCTGTGTTAAATTTGATGGCAACAATTGTACATAGTCATCAACATCAATATAATTTACATTAAATAATGTTACTTTAAAGGCATTATCAGAATCTAATATTAAAGGTTTCTTTTCATAT
>CANQFO010000005.1 GCA_947599755.1 uncultured Bacilli bacterium | reverse complement strand
CAATATCCGTACCACTTCCCATAGCAACACCAATATTAGCACTACGTAAAGCAGGTGCATCATTTACCCCATCACCTGTAACCGCAACAAATTCCCCTTGCCTTTTCAAAGATTCTACTATCTTCAACTTTTGCAAAGGACTAACTCGAGTAAAAACACATTTAGAACGAACAAATTCATCAAATTCTTGCTCTCCCTTTTCTAAATAAATATCTACATCTCTTCCTGTAGTCACTTTATTCATATCAGAAGTTAACTTCAAATCTTTAGCAATCGCAAAAGCAGTAAGAGGATGATCCCCAGTAATCATCAAAACCTTAATACCAGCCAAACGACATTGCTTAATAGAAGAAATAACTTCTTTACGAATAGGATCAATAAACCCTACCATTCCCATAAAAGTAAGTTGAGAAATATCTTCTTCCGTATAATTATCCTTCTTTTTAACTTTACCATTCGCAATAGCAATAACTCGATATCCCTCTCCTGCTAATCGTTCATTTTGTCTTTCAAGCTTTTGAAACGAATCTTTACCAGTAAAAAGTTGAACATCTCGACAAAAAGAAACTATTTTTTCCAATGACCCCTTAACTGTACAATAAATATCTCCATCTTTTTCATAAAAAACAGCTGAATACTTATTTTCAGATTCATAAGGAATTTTTTCTAAAATATGAATATTATCTGTTTTTATCGATAACTTCTTCCCTAAAGTAAGAAAAGCTAAATCAATAGAATCACCAAAGCACTCCTCTTTAGTCATTGTTGCTTCATTATTAATTACTCCATAAAATGCCAATTCCTTCGCATAAGACAAATGTTTTCCTACGACATTTCCTTCATAATTATATCCAACTCCCGTAATAGTATATTCTAAATCATTAGGCAAAAGAATTTTCTTAGCAGTTTGCTCATTAACTGTTAAAGTACCAGTTTTATCAGAAGCAATAACAGTACAACTTCCCAAAGATTCAATAGAATGTAACTTTTTAGCTACAACCTTCTTCTTCGCCATCTTATTAGAAGCAATAGTCAAAGCCATAGTAAGAGCAAGAGGAAGACCTTCCGGCATAGCAGAAACAGCTAACGCAATAACAGATAAAAACAACTCATGATAACCAACATTTTTATGAAGTAAAAGAAAAGTAAGAATAAATGCAATAACTAAAATGAATAAACTAATTTGCCTAGAAAATTTCTCAATACGTATCGTTAATGGAGATTTCTCTTCTTTCGTATTCTGAATACTTTCAGCAATTTTTCCAATTTCAGTAAAAATACCCGTAGAAACAACCAAAGCCTTAACCCGCCCTGTAACAATTGTAGTACCAGCAAACAACATATTATTTTGATCAGTAAGAAAAAGGGCCTCCTCCAAATTTTCCGCATTTTTCTGAACCTGTAAACTTTCCCCTGTCAACACAGATTCATCTACTGTTAAATTATGAGCATCAAGAATACGCATATCCGCAGAAATTTTATCTCCTGATTCTAAAAAAACAATATCTCCCCTTACTAATTCCTTTGAATCAATAATAACTTCTTTTTGATCACGCAAAACCCTAGATTTCATCGCAACCAATTTAGATAAAGCATCTGCAGTATGATTTGCCTTATTTTCTTGATAGGTTCCCATAACTAAATCAACAAATACAATAAAAGTAATCGCAATAGCATCGACTTTTTCTCCCACAAAAAATGAAACCACAATCGCAACAATTAATAATAATACAATTGGATCACATAATTCAGAAAAAATAATTTCAAAAATAGTTATACTTTTTTTCTGAGGAAGCTCATTTTTCCCATCTTTCAGTAATCTTTTTTTTGCATCTGATGAACTTAATCCATTTAAATCAGTAGAAAATTCCTTAAATAATTGCTCCTGATCCATCGAATACCATTGCTTCATAAATCCTCCAATCTAGTATACTAATTATCACCATTATAGCATAAACACATAGGATTGTAAAACAAAAGCTATATAGATTAATTTTTAATGATTTCATATTGTTATTTCTACATTAAATAGAAATTCTTCTCAAAAAATAGCAATTGACATTCATTTTAAATTCATGATAAAATCTACTCATACAAAAACATGCCGATTTAGCTCAGTTGGTAGAGCAACTCATTCGTAATGAGTAGGTCGAAGGTTCAAATCCTTTAATCGGCACCAGATTGATACCAAACTCGGACTTTTTAGTTCGAGTTTTAATATCCAATAATTTATGATAAAATGATTTTAGTAATTAAGGAAAAAAAATGAAAAAATAGTTAATTAGAACAGAAATAAACGTTAATAACAATAAAATAGGTATTTTAAGAATTGGTAATACCGACTATATATCATTAACTGATTTAGCAAAATATTCTAATCTTGAAAATCCTGCTAATGTTATAACCCGAATTTGACAGTTGATCAAAAAGAAAAGCCTATTTTAAGCAAAAATTAGACTTTTTTCATTTCATCAACTGTCAAACTCGGGAATGATGTTTTTTTATTATTTTAACTGTCAAACTCGGGAAGATATATTATTTTATAAAGAGTTATGCTATAATACTGTGTAAGGAAAAAAGGTTTTAATGATAATAAGTAATATAGAAAAAAACGAAAAAATATTATAGAGAGAACAAGAAAAATTTTTAATAGTTAAAGGAGGCAATGAACATGAAAGAAATAAAAACTACCCATGAGTTATACAGCTTAATAGAAAAAGAGTATGGAACAAAATATTTAGAAAATAAAGGAGCCATTATTACATTTAAAGCGGATGAATATCTGATAATATCCGTTCCAGAAAAAGAAAAGAAAATATTAAAACAACTAAAACCCTTATTAAAACAAGTAATGCAAAATAATGAACCCATATGTAGCTATGATCTTCATATAAAACCTTCAGAAAACAATATTTCTTTGACCACTATAGAATGGGATTTAAAAAATCCAAAAAAAAGAATTGAAGAATTAAAAAAAAATCTTGCTTATTCCAACAATTACAAAATTAAAAATTTTGAAATATGGAATAACTTTGAACAAGAAAATGAAAGAATCTATGGTATAGACCCAGGAAATATCAAAGATGTAGAACAAATAAATAATTTAAATGAACTAGAACTATATTTAGCAATTGACACATTAAAAACATATATCTGGAAAAAAAGATATGATATGATAATGGGAAAAACCTCCAAAATAGATTTAACAGAAGAACAATATGCTTTAGAATACATGATGTATCAAACAAAAAAATTTGGCGTTTGTTTTCCTAAAGCCACTGCCCATAGACACATTTCTGCCACCACCTCTTATATTGCTTGGTATAATTTTTATGACAATCACTTTAAAAATATTCTTACAGATGACCAATGGAATGATTTTCAAAAAGCCCTAAAAGAAAAACAAGATATTTCTAAATACAAGCCTACTGGAAAATGGAACGATCGACAAATTACTGAACCAAAAAAGAAAGAAAAAAGATAATCCCTTTCTCAATAATCAAGTCAAAAAAAAAAGAAATTTTTTTCTTCTTTCAACAAAACAAATAATTGAATATAGCCAATTATTGTTTATAACAAAATTTAATCCATATCTTCTAATTTGTCATAAGTCTTTTTTGCCATGTTTTTAGCCATACATCTCATTTCATCCATTACCTGAGGATTTTTCTTCATATACATATAACCAGCAATTCCCATTCCTCCGATAATCATAGTCATTACCATTGTTTTCATCATACTTTTTTCCAAATTAATCACCTCTATCTTTATTATGAGGGATTTTTTTTATTTTATACCATGAATTAAAAATTGTTTAATAGTAGTTCTTCGTAAATCTTCTTTATCATTAGAAATCGCATAATCTAATGCATCTAAATTACCCACTAAATACAATTTCTTTTTACTTCTAGTAACAGCTGTATAAATTAATTTTCGATAAAGCATTTTGTTATAATTTTTAACAATAGGAATAATGACAATATCAAATTCACTTCCTTGTGCTTTATGAATAGAAATTGCATAAGCAAGACGAAAACAATGAAAATTAGATGGTGTATATTTCACAATATTTTGATCAAAACGAATATGAATTTCTTTTTTAGGAGAAACAACAATTTTTTCAATAAATCCAATATCACCATTATAAACATTTTCATCTGGCATATTAGTCAATTGAATCACTTTATCTCCCTCTCTAAAAATACTCTCTCCAATACAAATTTCTTTTAATTTTTCTGATTTAGGATTAAAAATAGATTGAAGTTTGACATTAATTTCATCAATTCCAGCCAAAGTTTTATACATTGGTGCCAAAATTTGAAACTCTTTATCAGATAAATCTTGATAAGTTCTAGAAAGCTCCATAATGGTAGGCACAACCAAATCCAAATCTTTTTCAATAAAAGTTAAATCTTCTTGCTGATTAAAATATTGATGATCAATACACCCATTTCGAATATCATAAGCAAACGAAATAATATTTGATTTTTTCCCTTGACGATACAAATTTTTTAATTCAATAACTGGCAACACCTGACTATCAATTAAATCATGAAGAATTTGTCCAGGACCAACCGATGGTAATTGATGATCATCCCCTACAATAATCATTCTACAATTTACAGATAATCCTTTTAATAAATTTGCCATTAAATAAGTATCAATCATACTAGCTTCATCAATAATAACCAATTCAACTTTACTTTTATTATATTCATTAACTTGAAAAGTATTGGTATCCTTTTGCCATTTTAAAAATCGATGAATAGTAGATGCTTTAACATAAGTTTTTTCACCCATTCTTTTAGCAGCTCTTCCCGTTGGAGCAAGTAAAGCAATTTTTTCCTGTAAATTTTCATAAGAAAAATGATGACATAGTCGATAAAGTTCAACAATAGCCTGTAAAATAGTTGTTTTCCCTGTACCAGGACCACCAGTAATAATAAAAAAATGATTTTTCATACTAGCAGCAATTGCATTAATCTGTTCAGCATTATATTGAATTTGAAAAAAGCTCTCTAACTCTTTAATTTTCAAAGAAACATCAAAATCCAATTCTTCACAATTCTTAGTTAATAAAAGAAAACGTTTAGCAATTAAAGTCTCTGCTTCATACATTTCCTTTAAATAATATTTCTCATCTTGATGAATAATTTTTAAATTTTTTTCCAACTCTTCCAATGCTTGCAAATAAATAGACTCATCAATTTGAATTTGTAAAATCCTTGGCAAATAGGAAAAAATTTCTTTTTGAAAATAATAACTATGTCCATAAACATTACTAACTTCTTCCATAACATATAAAATAGCCGCTTCGACTCGAATCATAGCATCTTGCTTTAATCCTGCACGAAGAGCAATTTGATCAATTTTTTTAAAATGAATAGAATAAAGATCAGAAACTAATTGATAAATATTTGTATCAATTATCTCCCTAGTTTTATCTTGATAATGATGATAGATAAGCATACTATCTTTAGTAGAAAATCCTAACTTACTTAAAAATAAAATGGTTTCATAACTTTTTTCATACTGAATCAACTGATTATGCAAAACAGAAATATTTTTTTTCGTAATAGTAGGAATTAAAAGAAGATTATCTGGATTTTCCAAAATAATTTTTAACGTATCTTTTCCCAAAACATCAACAATTGCTTTTGCTTTTTTCTCCCCAATTCCTTTAAATAAACCACTAGTCAAAAAATCAACAATAGCATCCTTTTCCTCTGGTTTGCATCTTTCATAATTTTCAACTTGAAACTGTTCTCCATATTTTTCATGATAAACCAATTGTCCAAAAAAAAGATAAGTATCCATATCATTTAATTCATGAAAATAACCAGTAAAAGTAATCACTCGATCCAAATAATCTGCCAATTTTTCATCATTAGTGTCAATAACTTTAAATAATCCAATATGGTATCCATTATCATTTTGATAAATACTTCTTCGATAATTTCCTTTAATATATGTCCTCATAAAACACCTCTATTCAACTATACAATAGGGATAATCAATTTTCCTAACAATTCCCGCAACAAACGTATTATGCTCATATTCTCCTCTAATTTTAATATATAAAAAGTTACCAGTATGACCATAACTATAACCATCCTTACAAACCTCAATTAACGCTACCACTTCTTGATTCAAAAATTTGGAAAAATATGAGATTTCTAATTGCTTAGATAAAGAAAGTAATTCCCTTGCTCTTCTTTTTTTCTCATCATTTTCCAAATGATTAGGAAGATCCATTGCTTTAGTCCCTTTTCTTTCACTATAAGGAAAAACATGTATTTTAGCAAATCCTATTTGCTTACAAGTTGCCAAAGTTTTTGAAAACATCTCCCTACTTTCACCAGGAAAACCAACAATTACATCTGTAGTAATCGCAATATTAGGTCGAATAGATCGAATTTTTTTTATCATATTCATAAACTCATCTAAGTTATATTTACGATTCATTAATGTTAATATTTCATCACTTCCCGCTTGTAAAGGAATATGTAAATGATCAACAATAACAGAATTACACCGAATAACTTCCAAAACCTCATCTGTTAATTCTGTTACTTCAATAGAAGAAATTCTTAATCTTTTTAGCCCATTAATTTGAACAATTTCTTGTAAAAGTTGAGCAAATGAACAATCAATATCTACACCATAATTACCAGTATGAATTCCTGTTAACACAATTTCTTGATACCCATGATGAACTAAATCAGAAATTTCTAAAATCACATCTTTTTTCTTCTTACTGCGACACTTCCCACGAACATAAGGAATAATGCAATAACTACAAAAATTCTCACATCCATCCTGAATTTTTACAAATGCCCTAGTTCTTCCAGGAAAATAATCAATATACATATCTTCAAATTTTTCATATTCAGAAGAATAAAGTAATTTCATTTGCTGTTTTTTAGAAAAATATTCATCCAAAATCGCTACAATTTTAGACTTATCTCGATTACCAATAACAATGTCTAATCCCTCTTCAGAATAATCATGGTTAGCCTCTATAAAACATCCCATCGCAACAACACAAGCATCCGGATTTCGAGAAATAGCATTCCGAATCATTTTACGTGACTTAATATCACTAGTATTGGTTACTGTACACGTATTAATAATATAAACATCACAAATATCATTAAAATTTTTAATCTGATAACCATTATTTTTTAATTGATTCATTACATACTCACTCTCATAGGTATTAACTTTACAACCCAAAGATAAAATGCCCACACTTCTCATCATAAAACTACTCTCCTTATCCAAATAATTTATACCTAAGATAGCCCTTTTGAAAAAGAAATCAAATTTATTTTTTTAAACTTATCCTACTATCCCTTTCACATTTTGCTTCATTATAACACATTTCATAGATTTTAGCCAGAAATTTATTAAGTTTGCAAAAGAAACAAAAAAAAATGATCCAAAACGAATCATCAAAATTTATTCTAAATGCTTCTGCAATTCTTTTAAAGTCATCAAAAACTCATTTGTTTTTTTAATTTCTTCATCTAATTTTTCATAATTAGCAGTATTTTCTAACTCTAATTCTGGAGCAGAAGTCTCTTTTTTCTCAATTCCATAAATAGGAGAAATAATAGGACTACTCTGAAATTTTTTATACCCTTGATAGACAGGCCTAACATCTTCTTGAGCCATAGAAAAGCTAAAACCTTCATGTTTCTCTATTTCTGATCCCATTTCTTGAACAGAAGCAATAATTACAGGCTCTTTCTGACTCATATCAATTACAGAAGAAGAATTAACCTGTTTCATTTTTCTTTCTAAATCCTCTAAACTAATTGGTTCATTTCCTTCATCTGCATATTGAGAAATTTCATTATTAGAAACCAATTCTTTTCCTTTTTTCATTAATTCCTCTAAACTAATAATAGCATCCTTTTCTTGTTCTTCTTCAAAACTAGTTAAAGGAATATTTTTATCTTGTTCTACCTGTTCCAATTCCTGTGTCAACCGTAATAATTCTTGTTGTGCTTCGCTAACATCAGGTTCAATATTAGTATACATCAACTCCCCTAAACTAGAAGCATCAGCAGTAAGCATCTCTTTAGGCTGAGTAACAGATGGATTAGAATCAGAACCAACTTGATCGGAAAAAGAACGATGATCAGGCATATGATTCAAAATCATAGCTTCAATACTATCAGATTTTTTCTCTTCTTCACAAATAGGCAAGGTTAATTTCTCAGTAACCGGTTGATTAACCAAAACATCTGCATCTTCTAAAGAAAGCTTATTTGGTAGAGATTTTTCATCTTCCGAAATTAAATTTTGAGTTTGATCTGGTAAAACTATAGGTTGTTCTTGTTTCTCCATTATCGGCATTTGATCTACTACATCACATACATTTTCTACCAATTGATTCAATTCTTTAGTATTTTGTCTCTGTTTTCTTCTTTGATAAGTCTTATCAATTAACTGTACAATAAAATATAAAATACAAGCAATACCAATAACAAGATAAACAACCAAAATCTCCTTTGACATGAAAAACTCAACTAAATCGTTCATTCCTTCCACCTCTAATAAAAGGATACCATAGGATACTTCGAAAGAAAAGTATCATTGCACTTGAACAACAAAATTTTACAATATTCTTTACGAATTCTACCATATGTTCGATAATTACCACAATCATAGGATAAACAGATTATAAAACATATATTTTCCCCATTTTCATATAGTTTAATATGAAAGAAAAATTTATTCAATCAACAATCATCCTACTAATTGGAGGATTTTTAACAAAAATATTAGGTATGATCATTAAAATTATCATGAGTAGATTAATTGGTACAGAAGGATTAGGACTATATATGCTAATTCTTCCAACTTTTTCCTTATTTATAGGAATTAGCCAATTTGGTATGCCAGTGGCCCTATCAAAATTAATTGCAGAAGACAAAAAAAATAACAAACAATTATTTTTTTCAGTTATTCCCATTACTTTATTAGTAAATATTTGCTTAATGTTAATCATTATTAGCTTTGCCCCTATTTTATCCCATAACCTACTACACAATGATTTAACTTATTATGGTATTTTAGCAATTGCTTTAGTCATTCCTTTTACTAGCATCTCAAGTATTTGCCGCAGTTATTTTTTCGGAAAAGAAAAAATGCTACCACATGTAATTTCCAATTTAGTAGAAGATATCGTCCGTCTAATATTAATGATCTTAGGAGTTTCTTTCTTTTTAAAAAAAGGTATCCAATACGCTGTCTGTTTTATCATCTTATCAAATATCATCAGCGAAGCAGCTTCAATTTTAATTTTATTTATATTTCTCCCAAAAAATGTTAAAATTAAAAAAACTGATCTAAAATTAGACAAAACATATATAAAAGAAAGTTTAGAAATTGGTATTCCAACAACAGCAGGAAGATTAATTGGAAGTGTTGGTTATTTTTTAGAACCCATCATTTTAAGTAGCACCCTACATTATATTGGATATCAAAATTCATATATTACAAGAGAATATGGTATTTTATCCGGTTACGTCATGCCACTTATATTACTTCCCTCATTTTTTACACTAGCCATTTCCCAAGCACTTCTACCCATCGTATCAAAAGAATATGCTAATAAAAGATATCATAGCGTCAAAAAGAAACTATCTCAAGCAATTACTTTATCTTTAATCATTGGTATCCCCGTAACCATTTCTTTCGTAATATTCCCAGATTTTCTATTAAACCTAATTTATCACACCAAACAAGGAACAAATTACATCCGTTTTTTAGCCCCAGTATGCCTATTTCAATATATTCAATCCCCACTATCTTCCTGTTTAGATGCAATGGGAAAAAGTCATGAAGCAATGATAGGAACTACTTTAGGAATGATTACTAGAACAATGCTTTTATTTCTTCTATCTTTCCTAAAAATAGGACTATGGGGTTTAATTATCGCCATTAGTATAAATGTCTTTGTTGTTACCATTCATAATTACAAAAAAGTAAAACAAGCCCTACAACCAACAAGCTAAAAAAATTTCACTTAGTTTACACATTTATTATATAATATATTCATTAGGAGGAATTCCAATGAAAATATTAATTGTAGAAGATGAAAAAATGATACGTGATGTAATTAAAGAATATTGTATCGCCAACCACTTCACAACAGATGAAGCAGAAAGTGGAAAACAAGCTTTAGAAAAACTTCTTACTCATACCTATGATTTATTAATTCTAGATATTATGATGCCTATAATGGACGGATTTACCATGTTAAAAAATTTACCAAAAGAAAAACGAATTCCTACCATTGTCTTATCTGCTCGTGGAGAAGAATATGACAAACTTTTAGGTTTTGATTTAGGAATTGATGATTATTTAACAAAACCATTTTCACCAAAAGAATTAATAGCAAGAGTAAAAGCAATTTTAAAAAGAAGTGGAACTCACCTACCAAATATATATAAACTAAATACTCTTGAATTAAATTTTTCTGCTCATACCCTAACAATTGATCAAAAAAATGTAAATATTACACCAAAAGAATTCGAAATTCTTACCTATTTAATTGAGAATAAAGAAATTGCTATTTCCAGAGAACAATTACTATCCAAAATATGGGGATATGATTATTTTGGTGATTATCGAACAATTGATACCCATATAAAAATGTTAAGAAATAATTTAGGAAAATATCGTAATCACATCATTACTGTTCACGGTATAGGATATAAATTTGTTGAAAAAGAAAAATAGTCTAAACGTTGTAATTTGGAAATATTTTCTACTATTCTCATTATTAATATTAGGATTTTTATGGACATTTCAAGTATTATTTCTAAATAAATATTATCGTTATATCAAAATAAAAGATGTAAAAACTGTCGCCAAAGCAATCAAATATCATCAACAAGAAAAATCCTTAGAAGAAACAATAAATAAATTAGCTTATGATAAAAGTGTATGCGTTGAAGTAATTGATCAATCTTTTAATTCTCTATATTCATCATCCTTTTTAGGAAAAGGATGTTTTTCTGGAAAAGAACAACAAACACAATATAAATACAAATTTATCATAAATAATGAACAAGAAACCTCATATGAATTAATAAATCCAAAATTTAACAATCAAACATATATTTATGCCCTACGATTAAATAATAATCAATATGTATTCATCAACACTTCATTAGAACCAATTGATTCAACAGTTCACATTCTTCGCGAACAGTTATTCTTAATCACAATTATTGTTTTAATTTTATCCTTTCTTCTTTCTTATTTTATATCTAAACATATATCTAATCCTATTATCAAACTAAACCAAACAGCGAAGAAACTAGCAACAGGAAATTTTAACCTAGTCTTCGATAACAATACACAAATTGAAGAAATACAAGAACTTTCAAACACACTAAATTATGTCAATAAAGAACTATCCAAAACAGATCAATATCGTAGAGATCTTATGGCAAACGTCTCACACGATTTAAAAACACCTCTTACCATGATCAAAGCCTATGCAGAAATGAGTAGAGATTTACATGTTAATCAGAAAAAGAAAAGACAAGAAAATTTAAACATTATTATTGAAGAAACTGATCGGCTAACCACTCTAGTAAATGATATTTTAGACTTATCAAAAATGCAATCAGACATGGAAAAATTAAAAATCGAACAAGTAGAATTAATTTCTATGATCGAAAAAATTTTAAAACGATATCAAATATTAAAAGAAACAGAAAAATACAATTTCATCTTTGAACATTCAAAAGAAAAATTATATGCCCAATTAGATCGAAAAAAAATAGAACAAGTAATTTATAACTTAATTAATAATGCCATATATTATACAGGAACAGATCATCAAGTAAAAATTAAAGTAAAAGAAAACAAAGAAGGAATTTTAATAGAAATTATAGATACCGGAAAAGGAATTGCCAAAAAAGATATTCCCTACATATGGGATAAATATTACAAAACAGAAAAACTTCACAAAAGAAACTTAATTGGAACAGGTTTAGGTTTATCAATAGTAAAAAACATTTTAGAACTTCATCAATTTCCTTATGGAATTGAATCCAAAAACAAAAAAGGAAGTAATTTCTACTTCCTAATCCCAAACCAAAAAATAAAGCAAAAATAAATACATTTTAATTATAAATATATAATTCATGTTGACATCGAGCACAAGCAACATATAAAAGATTTCTCTCATTTTTACGATAAGAATTGTTTCTATCATTATAAATGATCACACTATCAAATTCTAATCCTTTAGCAATATAAGCTGGAATAACAATTAACTTTTTATTAAACTTAGAATAATTCCCATCCACAAAAGATATATCTACATCATGACAAATTAATTCATAAATTTTACTAGCCTCTAAATTATCCTTAGTAATAATCGCTGTACTTTTATATTGTTCTTGCAAAATATGAATATCTTCAAGCATACTTTTTTTCAAATCAACAACGTTTTTACGAACAACAACAGGTCTATGAGTATCTCGACGAATAGCATTAACATGATTCAAATTTAAAATTTTATTGGTATAAGAAATAATTTCTGGAGATGATCGATAAGTTTTTAAAAGCTCAATATATTTAGTATTCCCCTGAAAAAGCGAAGTTAATTTCTTTAAAGATTCATAGGAATAATAAGGATTAATATTTTGATGAATATCCCCTAAAATGGTATAATTGGCCTTTCTAAAAATTTTAGTAATAATCATATATTGCAACAAATTATAATCCTGAGCTTCATCAATGACAACTTGCCGAATACTCCCTTCATAAATATAACCTTCTAAAGTACCTTTAATATAAGCAAACAATAAAGCATCCTCATAATACAAAACATCTTTTTGAACAAAAGATCTAGAATGTTTTTCTGAAAGAGGCATCTTACAAAATTCACTTTGCCAAAATTTTTGATAAATCTCAGCATAATCTTTTTGAAAATTAGCACTCTTTCGTAATAATTTAGCAAAAGTTTTAACCTTCTTTTTACTTCCTTGATAAAAATCTGCAGATAATTTCTCAGCTATCTCATCCACTCGTTCAAATAATGGCATACGATCATATTTATGATGAAGCATTTGATTTAAATCCTTACTATCAACAAAATGATTTTCTCCTTCGACAAAGGATTGTGTATATTGACAATGAGAAACATAATCTTGCAAATAAAGATCAAGATCCAAAACAATTTGATCACTTTGTTTATAAAAAATTAAATCTGGATCTTGCTCTTGATAAGTATAATATCTTGCTACAAAATCAGAAAATGACTCAACTTCCTGATATTCAGTAATAAAAGTAGACAAATAATCATTAAACGTAGTTTGTAATGTATTACTCTCTCCTAAAGAAGGCAACACCTCAGAAATATACTCAGTAAAAATATGATTAGGAGAAAAAATAAGAATTTGCTGACTACTAAGTTTTTCCAATCGATATAACAAAAAAGCAATTCGATGCAAAGCAACAGTAGTCTTACCACTACCAGCTATTCCTTGAACAATTAAATGATCATCTTCCAAATTCCGAATGACCAAATTTTGTTCTTGTTGAATCGTATTCACAACATTTTTCATCTTATCACTAGATTCCTGAGCCAATACATCCTGTAAAACTTCATCATCAATATTAAGAGAATTATCAAAAACACCCACTAACTGTTGATCTTCAATTTTATATTGTCTTTTTCTCTTTAATTCTCCCTTAAAAGTACCACCAGGTGCCACATACTCACAAGGACCAATTTCATAATCATAAAATAAACTACAAATAGGACTTCTCCAATCATACAAAATATTATTCAACTTAGCATCTTTTAAATAAGTCAAAGACATATAAATATTAAAAATTTGACCCTCATCATCTTTAAAAACAATAGAAGCAAAATAAGGTTTATTTTGAATTTGACTAAGTCTTTTATAATACTGTCGTTTTTGTAAAACCTTATCTGTCTCACTCGCAGTAGAAATCTTTACTTGAGTTATCTCTGCATCATCAAAACTATTTACATCATCCCACATCATCTTTTTAAATTCTAAAAAATTTTCTTCCCCTATTTGAACTTCGTCACCCAACTTATCTAAAGTATGATTTAAAAGAGTTCCTACTTTTGCTAGTATTTTTCTTTCCTTTTGAAATTCAATATCACTTATAGCCACCTTATTACATCCTTTCACATCAAAAAAAACTACATTCTACGTAGATATTATCATAACTAGAATATAGCATAATTTAATCATATTTTTCAATATACCAATAGCAAATTGACAATCTATTTTACTTTATTTTAGTCTTATCTTTCTACTTTTTCTTTTTCCTATTTCCATACTTTATGATCATCAAAAAAATCCTAATGTTCAATATTATATTCTTCTATTTTATTCGAAAATTCTTGGCTGATCTCCTCCAACCTATTTTTCGTCTTAGCTTCATATCTAACAGTAATATTAGGTCCTGTATTACTTGCTCTAACTAAAGCCCACCCATCATCAAATAAAACTTTTATTCCATCGATATTCAAATAAGAATATCCTTTTTCCAATACATATTGTTCTATTTTTTTAATTACCTGAAATTTTCGATCATCAGGACTAGCAATTTTTATCTCTTCAGTAGAATAATAATGAGTAATTCCAGTAATCAAATCATCTACCGTTTTAGAAGTATTAGATAAAATTTCAACTAATCTTAATCCAGCATATAATCCAGAATCAAATCCTGGCCATCTATCTCGAAAATAAACATGTCCAGACAACTCTCCCCCAAATGGTAAATCATCATCCCTAACTTTTGCTTTAGTATAAGAATTTCCCGTTCGATAACAGATTCCCTTACCACCTAATTTTTCAATTTCATCAGTTAAACTTTTAGAGCATTTCACATCATATAAAAATTCTTTTTTAGAAACTTGATTAATAATATCCCGAATAATAATAATCATATATTGATCAGTTGGAATAAATTTAGCAGTATTAGAAACTAATCCCATTCGATCACCATCTCCATCAAATGCTAATCCGACATCTGCTCCAACCTCTATTACTTTCTTCTTTAACTGAGCTAAATTCTCCTCCACACAAGGATCTGGATGATGATTAGGAAAAGTTCCATCACTTACATCATTAATAGAAATAACATCAATAGGAAACATCTCATATATTTTTTTTGCAATAATACTAGTAGTACCATTTCCAGGATCAATTACGACCTTCACTCTTCTAGAACCAAAATGAAAATTAGTACGAAATAACTCCAAATAATCTGGTGTAATATCATAAGAGTCGACTTTTCCCTCCCCATAAAAGAAATCACCTTGAAGAATATAAGATAAAAAATCCTGAATTTCTTGACCTTTACAATTTCCTTTTTCGTCAAAAGCAAATTTTAACCCATTATCATCTTTTGGATTATGAGAAGCAGTAACCATCACTCCACTATAAACCTGCAACTTGATACAAGCATAATAATACATTGGCGTAGTACATAATCCCAAAGAAATAATATCAATCCCCGTCTGACGAATTCCCTCTTGCAAAGCCTCATATAAACTAGGACTACTAATACGATTATCATGTCCAATTACACAAGAAGTCTTTCCCATACTCCTAATATAACTACCAAATCCCAACCCAATAGTATAAACAATATTCTCATCTAATTCTTGCGGATAAATTCCACGAATATCATAACCACGAAAAATATTTCGATTAAATGATAAATTTTTTTCAAATTTCATATCAATTCCTCCTCTTAGTATAATCGTACCATATTTTTGAAAATTATAAAAAAATTCTTCAAAAAAGAAAAACAATAATCATTTTTCTTTTTTTCTAGACTTATCCTCATGAATCTCTGGCATCACATTCGTTAACAATTTTCGCATTCGATCAAAGCTTCTATGATCTTGCAAAAAAAGATGAGGAAAAGAATTCAAAAGTCGATTCGTTAATACAACATTTTTTTGTAAAACTTTTCTAACTTCATTTCTAACCCAACCAGTAGCATCACCCTTCTCAATTTGAACCACCTTGCTTTTTAATTGAAAAATAACAACTGTAGATACAACCAAATCAATAAGAAAGATAAAAGTAAATAAAAGTCCTAAAACAATAACCAAAGTAGGGAAAAGATGCATAAATAATCTTTTAACAATAGGATTAATAAATTCAATTAACAAAACCCCACCTATTCCAAACATAATACTATTCTCTAAACTAATCCGACCATTCAAATTAAACTTCTTAAAAGAATAATCCCAAAAACGCAATCGAAACAACTTCTCCATAATATAACTAGTAAAATATTCTAAAATAGAACATAAAACCGTTCCCATAACAAATAAAGCCAAAAGATCACGATGATATTTCTGAAGAAAACAAGTAATAATAATAGATCCAACTCCATAAATAGGAAGATATGGGCCAATTAAAAAACCCCTACTCAAAACCATCTTTTTAGCAATTAAACTAACACTAATTACTTCAATAAAATAACCAATAATAGAATAAAAGAAAAATAGTAAAAACAAAACACAATATCGATAAAGCACCAAATCACCTCAAATAAAAATAATTTTTCTAACAAACATGCAAATTTTTCTCTGCAACCTCATAAATGGTATACATTTCATTATCCCCTTGTTCACTAGAATAAACTAATAAAATATCTTCATCCCCTGCTAATTGAGGAAAAGTATAACAAGAACTTCCTGAACAAGGACAAATAATATAAATATGATCATAATTACAAAACTTTTCCCGAACAAGTTTCAAAACATAATCATCAAAAAAATATTGAAATTGATAGTTCCACGTAACAAAAGTAAAAAAAGCATGATTTTCCAAACCATAAAATTGATAATTTAAAGACTTAGGGAAATAAGGAATCATTGCCTCTGTTGCTGGCATATCTGTAGTAATAAATAAACTATTTTTCGGTGCATTTTTTCGGATAAAAGCCGCAGCTTTTTTAGAATCAGAAAAACTATATTTTAAATCTCTCTTAATATAATTAGACATAGTAATAGAATAAGAAATAAGTAAACTAAGCAAAATGCCATAAACAATAAACCGCAAAACTATCTCATCAAAATTTTTCTCTTGAGATATACACTTCCTATCTTTTGCTTGAATCCAAAGAAAAAATATAAAAATAAAAATAAACGTTTCAGCCCGTTGATAAGACATAAAATAAAATAAATAATAAACAATTCCTTGAAATAAAAAACTAGCAATCAACATAACAAAATTTTTCTTATAAAAACGAAATTCATAAAAGAAAGCAACGATAAACAACAATAAAAGAATCAAAATATCCCGATTATTTGCATGACCAAATATAAAATAACAAAGAGATCGAGTAATATAAAAACTTTCTCTACTTTCTCTAGTATCATTAATAACTAAATTATTATTTCTGGCACCTAACCCAATAGGAAGAATAAATAATAAAAGAAAGAAAATAACAATACCTAAACTTTTTAAAACAACTTTCTTATCTGCCTTCGTTTTATTCTTCCATAAGAATAACTCTTCCCCATAAAAAAAAGCCAATAAAATTCCCACCAAACCCAACATAACAACATGAGTCCAAGCTAAAAACAAAACAAAAAGACTATAACGAAAAGGATGTTCATGCCGAGTAGGATATTGTAAAGCAATTAAAATTAAACTTAAAGGAATCAAACAATAACTTCTAGCAATAACAGAATAACTATACATAAATGGAAAAGAAAAAATAATCAAAATTTTTCCAATTAAACTAAAAGGAGAATAAACTAAAATCAAAAAAGCACTTATCCACATAAAAAGAAAACTAATAATATTCAACGTAAAATATGGAAAATGGAATTTTGCAAAAAAAGATAAAAGAAAACTCCATAAACATGGATGTCCCTCAAAATACATTTGTCGAATCATTCCAAAAAAACTCAAATCACGTCCAATTAGCCAAGCTTGTGCTTCATCCCTCCACGGTTCATGAGAAAGCAAAATTCCCACTCCAATAAAAGTATAAATAAGCATAATTAAGGCATAAAATTTATGAGTACGAATAAAATGAAAAATTTTAGTAAAAAAAGAGCGCACTATACTAATTACTTTTTTCTTCATAATAAAAATCCTTTCCAATAAAATTTAACTCTTTTTTTCTTCATGATAATCCTTTTCTGTATTCACTTCCCAAATCATCTTTTTATCCAAACTAGGATCCAAAATATGCTTAGCCGTCTCAATTCCCGTTAACATAGAATGATCCATATTATTATAACGATGTTGACCATTACGACCAATACAATATAAATTAGGAATATGATTCAAAAAATCAACGACCTTATCCATCTTATCATAAGTTCCAAAATAAGCAGGATAGGCCTTATCAACTTTAATTCTTACAGATTCCAATACATGTTCACGACCATCAATAATCTTTAATCGAATTGCCTCATCAATCGCAAAATCAATAAATTCTTGATCACTCATCTTCCAATATTGATCATGACAACTACAAAAATATTCCAAAGAAATCATAACTTTGTCCTGAATTTCAGTCTTATCTTTAAATAAATAAGGAGACCAATTATTAAAAATTTGAATTCTACCCATCTTAACATCAGGCTCTTGAACATAAATCCAAGAATAAGGAACAACATCATGAATAGTTTTTATTTTTTCATGATTTTCCAAATGAATCTGATCAAGAACTAACCCAACAGACATAAACTCTCGATAAGGAAGTTTAGTCGCAATTTGATAAATACGATGAGGAATTTCAATACCCTTCATTTGAGAAAATAAATAACAAATAGGCATAGAAGAAATACAAACATCTGTTTTAAGAGAAATCTCCTTACCATCCTTTTGATAAACAATACGAGAAATCTTTTTTGATTCTCCACAAATTGTACTAACCTTAGCCCCTAAAATTACTTTGCCACCCATTTGACAAATACGATGAGCCATCTCTTCATATACATAACCAGCACCTAATTTTGGATAAATAAATGACTCAATCAAAGAAGTTTCACTATTTTGATTACTTTTAAGATGCAAAAATCTCTTAAAAACATCCTTTAACACCGTACGAATAGATAAACCTTTCACTCGCTGAGAACCCCAATCAGCAGAAATCTCACTGGGATGAACTCCCCAAACTTTTTCCGTATAACTTTCAAAAAACATTCCATATAAAACCCGACCAAAACGATTAATATAAAAATTTTCCAAACTAGTATTTGGTAAAGGAAAAATACATGCTTTAAAATAACTAAATGTAGCCTTTATCAAAGTAAAAAAGCCCATATTACAAATCGTAGTCATATTTAAATGAACTGGATAATCATAAAATTTTCTGCCATAATAAATTTTCGTAATTCTATCCTTAATCAACATAGTTTTATCATCTTTTTCTGGATCAGGTCCCCCTTGAGCAAAAGTCTTTTTTCGATCTAATAAAATATCATCATAGGCAGGACTACCCTGTAAAGGCAAACATTCTTCCCAAATTTGCTCCACCTCATCATTTTTTGTAAAAAAGCGATGAATTCCTGTATCGATTCTATAACCTGAAAATTCAACCGTTTTAGAGATACCTCCAACAAGATTATCCTGTTCTAAAATTACAACTTCATACTGATCACTATGCTTTAACAAATAATATCCTGCCGTCAATCCTGCAGGTCCAGCTCCAATAATTACCACACGTTTTTTTTTCATTTTTACCACCTATACCGCTTTCTGCAAATTAAACTCTATACAATTCATCTGATAAACATCTTGAATATAATGAACCAAATAAGAACGACTCTGTTCACTCTCACAAACAAGAAGCAAAGTACCATCTCCACCAGAACCAATGCTTTTCCCCCCATAAGTCATCATATCAACAATTCCATCATTCAAAAGTAAATGAAGTTTAGGCGCCCGAAATTCATGACAAGTACACATTGCTCTATCCAAATTTCTTTGAGCCTCCTTCAAACAAGAACCAAATAAAACCAAATCTCCAGTTTCTAAACTCTTTTGAGCAAGATTAACCAAATCATAATTTTTTTTTCCTAAAATATCATACAAATAATGATCATTATCATGATTAAAAAAAGGAAGAGCCCGATTAAACCGATTCATAATTGCTCGAGTATTTTTATTACTATTTAAATCCACAATTAAAAAACAAACATTTTTCGCAACAGAAACCGTTTCAATCTTTACACTACCATCTAAAAAAGTAAGACTAGAACAATTTCCATTCATAATACTATATTGATCTAATTTTCCACATTGAGAACCCGCAAAATGTTCCCCTTCATAAGCAATTAAAGAAAGTTCCTCATTTTCTAATCCCAAATGATACAAAGAATTATAAGCTAAAGCAACCGTTAAACAAATAGCAGCAGACGAACTTAACCCCTTTTTGATTGGCAAATCCATCTTTTTTATCGTAATATCAATTCCCCCAGTTACAGGGTAATTTTTCAAAATATACAAAACCGTACCACATATATAAGATAAAAATCCCGCATTGGCAATTTCTTTTTCTAAATCTAAAAAATTAAGAGCAGAACTAAAAGTAACATCTTCAAAACGATACACCAATTGATCACTTTTACAAACATAAGAATAAATTCCACTATTCAAAGTACAAGCAATAGCTCGACCAGGAAACAATTCTTGATTAACTTCCAAATAAGGAGCAACCAAATCACTAAGTTCTCCAATTAAACCTACTCTACCTGGAACAAATAAATCAATGCCCCCTTCCTCATTTAACACTCAAACACGCACCTCCTATGATCATTATAACAAGACTTTTGTCGAAAAGAAAGAAATTTATAATAAAAAAAATTATTACAAAAAGTAATAATCAAAATAAACAAATATAAATAAAAACAACAAACTTTATAAAAATAAAGAAATAAATAAAATAACAACTCCCAAAAAAATACCTAAATAATTAATTTTCTTATTTTTACTATGACAAATTCTAGGATATAATTCATCAAATAAAATATAAATTAACATACCAAGAGTTAATGATAACAATACCCCTAAAACAGTAGAATGAATTACAGTTAAATTCATAAAAAACATTAGTAATCCTCCAAAAAAAGTCGATAAAGAAATTCCTAATAAAATTAAAACAGTCTTACTAATATTTTGATTGCTCTGATAAAATGTAGTAGCAATCATCATTCCTAAAGGAATATTATGAAAACCAATTCCTAACATAACCAAAACTCCTAAATTAGAATCGGTAATCATGGTAGAATAAATTACCATTCCTTCAATCATATTATGAAGAATAAAAGCCAAAGAAGTAATCATTCCAATATGAATTAAATTATTTTTAGCCTCTTTCTTAGTCATAGAATCTTCTTCATGATCAGGAACAAAATAATCCAAAAGCTTCAAAACAACAAATCCACCAATTGTCCCAATAATAAATAAATATATATATCTTAACCCTAATTGCTCAGTAATTTCTGGCAAAAGATCAGTAATAATTAACATAACAATAACTCCAAATGCAAGCCCTATTGCAAAATCCGTAACCTTCTCCTTCTTCTTTGATAAAAAAGCAATTAAAGCACCAATAATAATAAATATTCCAAGAACTAACGTAGCAATTAATCCCATCTTTTCTTTTGACATTTAAATCTATCCTCCTATAACACAAATTATTACAATAATTGCAATCAAAAAACGATAAATCATAAAAATTTGAAAATTATGCTGATGCAAATATTTTAATAAATACTTAATACATATCAATCCAATAATAAAAGAGATAAATATTCCTAAAAGAAAACTAGAAAGATTACTAACAATAATTGACCAAGTAGAACTTTTTAATAATTGTAATAAAGCTGCACCACTAACAACAGGGGCACTTAAATAAAAAGAAAATTTTGCAGCATCCTCCCGATTAATTCCCAACAAACGCCCAGTAGCAATCGTTGTTCCACTCCTAGAAAAACCAGGAATCAAAGCAAAAATTTGACTAAATCCAATAACTAAAGCATCTTTCAACCTTAAATCACGAATACTTTTATCACGTTTACTATATTTATCAGCACAATAAATAATTACTCCCATAATTGCCAAAGCAAATGCAATACCAATATAATTTTTTCGAACAATCGCTTCAATCTTATCCTCTGCCAATACCCCAACAATAGCCGCAGGAATCGTCGCAGCAATTAAAAACCAAAAAATTTTCCCTTTCTGATCATGAACACCCTTAGTCAATCCATTACAAATCATATCAATAAAATCATGAAAAAAATAAACACCAATTGCCAACAAAGTACCCAAATGAAGAGCAATATCAAAAGTAAGTTCCATATTACTACTCATTCCAGATCCAATTCCAAAAAGATCCCTAAAAATAATCAAATGAGCAGAAGAAGAAATAGGCAAAAATTCAGCAATACCCTGAATAAAACCCAAAATAATAATCTCAAATATTTTCATCTACTCATCTCCTAACCGATAACCAATAACTCCACCAATAACCATCATAACAACCCCTAAAAGCAACTGGAAAAGATTAAAAACAATAGTCACATCACTATTCATTGTAGCAATAGGAATCGCAATAATAGAAGCAAAAATAAATCCTAATACCCCAAAATAAGTCTTAACTTCAAATCGACTAAGTAAAAACTCAATCAACTTAGCAATCAAAACAATTCCAACCAAAACTCCACATCCAAAAACCAAAGCAATCAAAAGATTTTGACCCAAATTCTGAAACTTAGTCAAACTTTTAACAACTTTTAATATAGGATAATAATACCCCAATAACATTAAAACTAAAGAGCCACTAACTCCAGGAATTACCATAGTACCAGCTGCAACCATACCTACTAAAAATAAAAGAAAATATCCCAAAAAATGAATTTGATTTAAATTAGCCTTAAAAGATAAATCAAAAATTTGTTCAGAAAGAGCAAGAAATATAACAACCGAAAAAGTAAGGAAAAAAATGACATAAGAAGAAACTTGCCTTTTTTCTTGAGTATGATTAACTTTTTTCAAAAGCAAAGGAATTCCTCCAATCACTAATCCCATAAAAAACATAGTAGTAGGAATAGGAAAATGAAAATAAGCATAATCAATAACACGACTCATAGTAAGAATAGAAAGTAAAATTCCTATACCAACAGGAAGTAAAAAGCAAATATTTTCTTTTAACTTCGTAAAAAAATGACTAATTGCCTGAATAAAATTTTCATAAATTCCCAAAGTCAAAGCAAGCGTTCCCCCACTAACTCCAGGAATAATATTAGCAATTCCCATGATAAACCCTTTAATCGCCAAAATAATGGTATCCTTCATCATTAACCTCCTAATTTTCAAATATCTCCATAATTAATGGAACAACATGTTTCTTTCTAGAAATACATCCAGGAATAAAATGACCTTCCCTTACCTTTTCCTTACCATAAGCAATAATCATAATATCTTCCCCTTTTGTATTATACAAAACATAACTACCATTTCGAATAATATCTGTAACATACAAAGCAACTAATTGATAATGATTAGCTTCACTAACCTCATCTAATACATGAATATATTCATCTAAATCTTTTTTTATTTCATCAAAATTCATCGTAAAAAATTGTCCAATCGCAAAAGTTTTATCAGAAACTGAATATAATTTAAAATCATTATATAAAACATCTTCTTTACTCATTCCCTCAAGAGAAGTACCAGCCTTTAAAAGATCCATACCGTACTCTTTATAATCAACTCCCGCCAAATCTGCAAGCTCTCTTACAGCCGTAATATCTTTTTCTGTTGCAGTTGGACTTTTCAAAATTAATGTATCAGATAAAATTCCCGATAATAAAGCTCCCGCAATATCTTTTGGAATAGATACTTCTCTTTCCTTAAATAAAGTATAAACAATCGTACAAGTAGAACCAACCGCCATATTACGAAAATTAATTGGTGTATTAGTAGTAATATTTCCCAAATTATGATGATCAATAATTTCTAAAATTTGCGCTTCTTCTAACCCTTCTACACTCTGTACTTTTTCATTATGATCAACCAAAATTACTTTCTTTGGAGTCTTCTCTGTTAAATCAGTAATCCGAAGCAATCCCAAACACTTATTTTTCTTATCAACAATAGGATAATTTGTATGTTTTAATTGATTATTAATATCAATAACATTATCAACAAAATCCGTATTTTCAAATTTAATAGGATTATAACTACGAATCATTGTTTTTATATAATTAGTTAAGGCCATTAACCTTGCAATATGATATGAATCATAAGGAGTTCTTATGATATTAACATGATTTTTTCGAGCGATTTCAATATGTTCATCTTTAATTTCAGAATCACCAGATAAAATAATTAATTTAACAGGAGCAGATACTGCATATTCAATAATACTATGTCGATCTCCAACAATAAGTACCATATCAGGATCCAAGTGAACAGTACTCATAAAAGTAGTACTACGATAAGCTGCAATTAATAATTTTCCAACAATTTCATCATCAAATTTTAATACCTCCTCACCCTTCAATACATGCATAATATTATGATAAGAAGTATATAATTCTTCAACATTTTCATTGATAAAAGTATGAGATAAATCTTTAATCGTAATAAGCCCTACAAACTGCCCATTCTCTTTAATAACAGGAAGTCCAGTTAATCCTTCATTTAGCATATATTGATATCCATTATAAATACAATCCGTCTCTTGAATTAAAAAATTACGATGATAATTAACATCTTTTAATTGTAATTTTACATCATTTAAATATTCTGGTCTTTTTAATTTAAAATATTTTAAAGCATAATTGGTCTCCTTACTAGTAGTTCCTAATATTCTAGCTTCTGTATTATCACCAAGTTGATTTTTAAGATAGCTTAAACCAATAGCTGACATTACAGAATCTGTATCAGGTTTCTTATGACCAAAAATTAAAGTTTTCTTCATATCTTATCACTTCTTTCTATTGTAGATTATAGCACATAAACAAAAAAAAGAGCAATGGTTTATTGCTCTGTTATTTAATTTTTAAAAAATTTACAACCAACAACAACAAAAAAGTAGTTGCAGCATGAAATTGTTTTTTTAAAGTATAACCCTTTTCATAAATTGCCGCAATATCATCAACCATATCGACAATCCAACTTTCCAAATATTTAGGTGGAGTAAAAGTAATAGGAAACATATGAGTTCGAATAATATCAATCTGTTTATCACTCAAAGAAAAATATCGCAAAGCATTACAAACAGCATATTTAGGATGCCTCCTCAAACGATTAACCACATTCTCATCTAAAACCTCATCCAAGAAAAAATCATGCAACATCGCTGCCTGCGTTGTCTCACGATAATCTAAATGCAAAGCCTTAGTAATCCGATAAGAAAAATAAGCAACACGAATAGAATGATCAATTCTACTAATTCCATGATGAACAATATTTTTCATTTTTTGATACTCAGGATTTTCTAACATTGGTTGAATTAAAACAAAAAATTCTGTATTTTCATAACGATCCATTTCCCATTCTACTTTCCTTTCCTATTATCTTATGCACCAAACTACCCTTTAATGATAACATAAATCCTATTCATTTTCAATTCTTTTTTTCATTTCTAAAAATAAATTTGAAAGTTCCCGCATAGGAAAAAATGAGAAAAAGACAAAAAAAGATTAGCTACTCTCTTTTTATTAGAAAAAAATCCCTTCTCTAAAAATAAAATCTAAACCAATTCTTTCAAAATACTATCCAATTCTTTCTCATCTTGCTCACTTAATTCTTCCTTTTCTAAGTTTTGATTAAACCAAATAGGAGTTTCCTGTACAAAAGAACTTTCCACCTGTTTTCTTTTAGAAGAAGTAGTTTTAGAACCCATCATCTTTTTAATTTTTTTATGTTCTTTTTCTGTAATTCTCATTGCCTCTTCTACTGTTTCAATATTTAATCTTTTCCACTGACCAGCAATTGTTTCTACATAACTTTTTTTTAACTGTTCATGATTAATTTTTAAAACATAAGCGATCAATACATTAACAACACCTGGATTCAATTTTTGTTCAATTAACAATTTCTCAATTAATCTCTTATCGCGATCAGTAGGCTCTGCTCCCTTATATTTAGCTTTTAAAAATTGATAAGGATTCAAATTTTCAAAAGTATAAACCATCTTAGCCCACTTAGAATTATCTCCTTGTGGTTTTTTCAAATAATCAGGTTGCCTCTGATAAATTAACGTAGGAAGATTACCACTATTTTCAAATTGATAATAATCCCGGCAACTCTTTCGAAGAAGAGTTTTATCAATCATTCCTTTTTCATTTAAGGCATTTCTAACCAATCCTTGCATATCTAAAGTATTCAAATTATAAGTAAAACTTAATGCATTAATTAATTCTCTTATTTCCTTATTAAAACACTTTTCACTAACATTCTTCTCTGGAATACTAGAAATAAGTAAATTAAAATCAATCCCTTTATTTAATAATATATTATTAGAATCCCTTCTCGTTATATCTGTATCAATCTCTAATACAGTTCCCGTAACAGAAGTAAAAATATCATCAAAACTACTAGTAACATCTTCATAATCACGTAAATTAATCTTTGGAATTTTATAATAATCTAATAATCTTTCATATTCTTTTTTTCCTAAATTATTATATAAAACAATATTTAAAATAGGATGATGAAAAAAATCATAAGCAGAAATAGGAGAATAAAGAAGATAAACATAATGATTAACATTTCCTTTTTTCAAATAACTCTTAAGTAATCCAACAGCCTCCAACTTTTCCCTAGCAATCACAATATCTTCCAACCTAAGTTGCATAGTAGCCATTAAATGATGATGAGTAAGTTCTTCACTCATAAGCTGCAACTTATCCAAATCATCAATCAAAGTATGATATAAAGAAGTTGCTGCAAAACCAATAATAGGCTGATATAACATATTAATAATTTTATGATCACTATCATTTAAAATAGTTTTATTAATTACAATATAAGTATCCGCTGGTAAAATGGTCAAATTTTTCATCTATACCTCCAAAGAATTCTTAATGAATTTATCTTATCACAGGCAAAAACTTTAATCAAGAAAATCACTACCACATAATCATTTCTAATCAAAAAAGTTTTGATAACAAAAAAAAGCCTCATTTGTCATAAAAAAGCATATCACAAAATGAAACAAAATATTTAACCTAAACAAAAAGAATAAAAAAATACTAACAAAAACTTAAAAACCCAAAAAA
Organism: uncultured Bacilli bacterium; assembly: GCA_947599755.1. Classification (GTDB taxonomy): domain Bacteria; phylum Bacillota_I; class Bacilli_A; order RF39; family UBA660; genus CANQFO01. Next base: position 1,795 of record CANQFO010000005.1, on the reverse strand, counting down.
TGAATAATCATACTAGGAGTAATTTCAGTAAAATAAAGAAATGTCAAAGAAATCATCAAAAAAGGTCCATAAGGAATAACTTTTTCCTGTTTCACAATCAACAATAACAAAGAAATAGGCAATGCAATAAGACTTCCTAAAAAAATACTAATCATTCCTAATATTGGATCTAAAACAAGACCAAAAAGAAACATCATCTTAATATCTCCTCCCCCTAAGCTTTCCTTATCAAAAACCTTATTACCAATAACCATAATCAAATACATAATACTAAATAAAAAAATACCAGTAATAACATGAACAACAACTGCTTGCCAACCAAGATGTAAAAATTGTAAAAATAAAAAATAAAAAGTAAAAAAAACCAAAATTTCATCAGGAATAATTAAATAAGTAATGTCACTAACCACAACAATCATTAACAAAGAAATAATTCCCAAAGCAATAAAAAGTTCATAAATTTCATAACTTCCAGAAAAGCAAAAATAAGCAAGAGCAAATAAAACACCTGTAAAAAATTCCATAATTGGATACAAAACATCCACTTTTTGATGACAATACTTACACCTACCACCATAAAAAAGATAAGATAAAATAGGAATCATATCAAACAAATGCAAAGGATGATTACAATGATCACAGTGAGATCGATCAAATACAAAATCTTCATGTTTTGGTAATCTTAATCCAACAACTGTATAAAAAGAACCCATAATAGTTCCAACAATAAAAAAGAGAACTAAATTCAACATATGAGCACATTCCCCCTTTACTGGATTTGTCCATAAATTTCAAACATTGGTTGAATAATAGAAACTAAAATAATTCCAACAATAACAGCTAAAAAACAAATTAACAATGGCTCCAGCAAACTTTTCATTTGATCAATAATATTTTTATGTAGTGCCTGAAAATGTTCAGCTACTTTTTCCATCATCGTTCCTAACTGACCAGTTCTCTCACCTGTCACCAACATTTCATAAGCAACAACAGGAATTGCCCACTCCCCCTTAAAAGCAGAAGAAATAGAATCTCCTTTTCCTAAATTAGTCAATGTTTTATCAATAATCCCCTTATAAATTTCGTTATTAGTAATCTTAGACAAAATCTCCATACTATCAGTAATAAAAACGCCATGATTAATAAGAGAAGCAAAAGTCTTAGTAAAATTAGCAACTTCATTATAAATAATAATATTTTTAAATACAGGAATATGCATCAAAGTCAATTGAACTAATCGTCTAAAACTAACAACATTTTTATACAAATAAACAAAAATGAAAACAAAAAGCAAAACAGCAATAATAATATAAATATAATTTGCTTTAACAAAATCACTAGCATGCATAATCATTAAAGTCATAGCAGGTAATGAAGCATCATTTTCAGCAAACATAGTAGCGAACTGTGGAACCAAGTAAGTAAGCATAAAAATTAATACCCCAATCGCAATAGTCAAAACAACAGCAGGATAAGTCATAGCACTAATCATTTGCTTCTTCGTCTTATCCATTGTATTATAATAATCTGACATATCATCCAATATAGAAGGAAGATCACCAGTCATTTCTGCAGTTTTAACCATATTAATTAACAACTTAGGAAAAACATTTCCTTGAATAGTCATTGCTCCAGACAAACTTTCTCCCTTTAATAATTCATAAACTAATTGATTAAAACTTTTCTTGACACTTGCTTTAGAAGACTGCTTAGCTAAAATTCGAACAGAATCAGCCAAAGGAATACCTGCCTTAATATACGTTGACAACTGAGTAAGAGAAAAAGCCAAATCACC
>CANQFO010000004.1 GCA_947599755.1 uncultured Bacilli bacterium | reverse complement strand
ATTATTATTTCAAATTTATTATAACAAAGGTTCTTCCTTTTTTTGTACCTCCTTCCCCAAATAATTTTACACTATCCCTATCTTTTTTGTTTTTGACTTTATTCTTTTTTTTGGTATAATAGGGAATAAATTTATATTATGAATGGGGAGGATAACGGATGAGAATAGATTATTTGAGTGAACAGTGGAAAAAAGAGATTGTTCAAACATTAATTGAAGAGATAGAAAAAGCTTATGTGAAGTTAGAAGAAGGTAAAAATAGAATTCATATGAAGCCAGAGTTTTTGCAACCTTTATTATCTTTGTTGTTATCACAAACTAAAGTTTGTGGAGTAAGGGTTTTACCATATATTGATTTAAGTGAAGTATCTTTTAATGGATTAGATATTTCTAGAATTGACTTTCAAGGAACGAATGCTCATATCAATCCTCAAGTTGTATTTCAAAAAAGTTTAAAGGGTACAAATTTAGAAGGATTAGATTTATCTGATGCAGATTTTCGAGGCGTAGATTTAAGTTTTGCTAATTTGAAAGATACCAATGCTCATCTTGATCCACAATTAGTTAAAGATAGAAGTTTGGAGTATGCAAATTTAGAAGGACTAGATTTATCTAATGCTGATTTTTGCAATGTTTTATTATATCAATCAAATTTAAAAAATACACATGCTCATCTTGATCCTCAATGCATTCGGTATAAAGAGTTACATGGTGCAAATTTAGAAGGACTAGATTTATCTGATGCTGATTTTACTAAGGTTAATATAACATTTGCAAATTTAAAAGGAACAAATGCTCATATTAATCCTCAAGTTGTATTTCAAAAAAGTTTAATGGGTACAAATTTAGAGGGACTAGATTTATCTGATGCAGATTTTCGAGAAGTGCATCTTATGAGAGCAAATTTAAAAGGAACAAATGCTATTGTTGATTTAGAAACCATTGCTTATCAGGATATTAGAGGTACAGATTTAAGCGATTGTTATGTTTTGAATATTGATATTTTAAATCAGATGTATACTGATGGAAAAACTAAGATAGATTCGGTAAAAGATGGAAGATTATGTATCGAATTAGAAAAAGAATATATTAAATCTTTATTTGTGTAAATTATATTTTTGGATAAATATAGAAAAAATTTTCTATGATCTTAATTGTTCTTTTTAAAATTATTTTTGAGGTCATAGACTTTTTTTTGTAAATTTGTTACAATATATTTACAAAAAGTGAGGAGATTTATTTATGAAATTATTGAGTGTTAATGCGGGAAGTAGTACATTAAAATTTCGAATGTATGAAATGCCTTCAGAGAAAATTATTGTTCAAGGCGCTTTTGAACGTATTGGAATTGATGGTTCTAATTTTACTTTGAAATTTGGTGATCAAAAGATTAAGAAGGATGTTGAGTTAGCCGATCATCGTGAGGCCGTTAAGATTTTACTTGATCAATTGATTCAAAATAAAATTGTTTCTTCTTTAGATGAGATTGAGGCTGTTGGTCATCGTGTTGTTCATGGAGGAAGTAAGTATGCAAAGAGTGTTTTAATTGATGATTCTGTTATTCATGATATTGAAGAATTATCTGATTTAGCTCCTCTTCATAATCCAGCTGCTTTAAAGGGTATTTTTGCTTTTTTAGAAAATATTCCTAATGCTAAGATGGTTGCTTGTTTTGATACGGCTTTTCATCAAACTATGGAAAAAGAAGCTTATTTGTATCCTGTTCCTTATGAATGGTATCAAAATTATGGAATTCGTAAATATGGATTTCATGGAATGAGTCATAAATTTATTACGGAAAAATTTGGTAAAATGTTAGGAAAAAAGCCTAATTTAATTGTTTGTCATATTGGTAGTGGAGCAAGTATTAGTGCAATCTTAGATGGACGTTGTATTGATACTACGATGGGATTTACTCCTAATGCGGGAATTATGATGGGGACTCGTTCAGGAGATATTGATTATTCTATGATTGGATATTTGCAGAAGAAAATGAATGTTTCTTTTGATTATCTTGATAATCAATTAAATAAAGAAAGTGGTCTTCAGGGAATTATTGGTTTTAGTGATTTACGAGATATTGATGATTCTTTTGTTCGTGGAGATGAAAAGGCAGTTTTAGGGGTAAATATGTATACGAATCGAATTAGTGAATATATTGCTAAGTACTATATTCGATTAGGAGGAAAAGTAGATGCGATTTGCTTTACTGCTGGTGTTGGAGAAAATGATGATATTATTCGAAGTGAAGTTGTCAAAAAACTTGCTCCTCTTGGAATTTTATTGGATGATCAAAAAAATCAAGAAACTTTGATTCGAAAAGGCAAAGATGGAATTATTACTCAAGAAAATTCTTCTGTTCCTGTTTATGTATTTGGAACAGATGAAGAATTAATGATTGCTCGGGATACTTTTTCTCTTGTTTAGATTTTATTCTTGTTGGCTACTTTTTTAGTAGTTTTTTTCTCTTATTTTTTTTCTTTCTTTCTATTCATCTATGTTGTATAATATTAATAGTTATGGAAAGAGGGATTTTATGAAGATAATTTCAATTAATACAGGAAGTAGTTCTTTAAAGTTTAGTTTATTTGAAATGAATGATGAGAGTGTTATTGCTTCTGGTTTATTTGAACGTATTGGTATGGAAGGTAGTTGCTATACTATCAAGTTTAAGGGGGAAAAAGTTTTTCAGGAAGTAGAACTTTATACTCATACTGATGCGGTTAAAATTTTATTGGATCGATTAGTTGATTTGAATATTATTCATTCATTGAATGAAATTCGGGGTGTAGGACATCGATTAGTTCATGGAGGAAGTAAGTATTCTACTTCTGTATTGATTACGGATACTGTTATTCATGATTTAGAAGAGTTTAGTGATTTTGCTCCTTTACATAATCCGGCTAATGTTTTGGGAATTCAAGCTTTTCGTGAAGTTTTACCTGATGTTTTAATGGTTGGAGTTTTTGATACGGCTTTTCATCAAACTATGAAAAAAGAGGCATATTTGTATCCTGTTCCTTATGATTGGTATAAAAAGTATGGGGTTCGTAAATATGGATTTCATGGTACTTCTCATCGTTATATTACTAATTGTGCTCAAAAGATTCTTGGACGAGATGATTTTCGTTTGATTAGTTGTCATATTGGAAATGGTGGTAGTATTTGTGCGATTCGTGATATGAAATGTGTTGATACTTCAATGGGGTTTACTCCTCTTGCAGGAATTATGATGGGAACTCGTTCGGGAGATGTTGATCCTTCTATTATTCCTTATGTTATGGAAAAAGAGGGAAAGAATGCTTCTGAAGTATTGGATGATTTGAATAAGAAAAGTGGATTACTTGGGCTAAGTGGGTGTAGTAATGATATGCGTGATATTCTTGCTCAGGTGGATGTACAAAATGAACAATGTATTCTTGCTAAGGATAAATATGTTCGTTCTGTGGTGAATTATATTGCGCAATATTATGTTTTACTTGGTGGAGTAGATATGATTTGTTTTACTGCAGGAGTTGGAGAAAATAGTATTTCTGTTCGGCGTGAAATATGTGAAAAACTTGCTTGTTTAGGAGTTAAGATTGATTTAGATCTTAATCATAAATGTGGTGAAATGGTCAAAATCAGTACGGATAATTCTTCTATTTTGGTATATGTTATTCCAACTGATGAAGAGTTGATGATTGCTAGAGATACTCTTCAGTTAATTGGTAGATAGGAAATTTAAAATGTTTAAACAAATATATAATGAAATTTTAAAATACGATAAAATTGTAATTGCTAGGCATATTGGTGTTGATCCAGATGCTTTGACTAGTCAGTTAGCATTGAGAGATGCGATTCGTCTTAGTTTTCCATATAAAAAGGTTTATGCTGTGGGAACTGGTAGTGCAAAATTTATGAGAATAGGAAAACTTGATAAATTTGAGGATGTTGCGGATGCATTATTAATTGTTTTGGATACTCCTGATCAAAAGAGAGTTGATTCTGTTTTAGTTTCTCAATTTTCTTATTCTATTAAAATTGATCATCATCCTTTTGTTGAAAAGTATTGTGATTTGGAATTTATTGTTGATACTGCTTGTTCTACTTGTGAAATTGTTATGAGATTATTATTAGAAACAGATCTTTGTTGTAATCAGGAAATTGCAGGATTATTATTTATGGGACTTGTTTCTGATTCTAATCGCTTTTTGTTTAATAGTTGTACGGCTGATACTTTTGCATTGGTTTCTTATTATATGAGAACTTATCAGTTAGATATTAGTCAATTGTATCAGAAATTATATTTGCGTTCTGTTAATGAATTGCGATTGGAGGGTTATATTAGTCTTCATATGGTAGTTACTGAGAATGCTTTAGGATATGTTAAAATTACGAATGATGATATTTTACGATTTGGTGTGGATAGTGCTTCTGCTGGTAATATGGTTAACCATTTTAATTTTATTGAGGATATTTTGGTTTGGGCTACGATTACTGAAGATGTTAAGAATAAACAGATTCGTGTTTCTATTCGTTCTCGTGGACCAGAGATTAATCAAATAGCAGAAAAGTATAATGGGGGAGGACATAAGTATGCCTCTGGTGTTCGGTTAAAAAGTTTTGATGAAGCAATGCAGTTAATGAATGATTTGGATTTGGCGTTAGCTAGTTATCTTGCATTATCGAATAAGGAGGATTCTTAATATGGTGATAAAAGAGGCTAATTTAGATATTATTGCTACTCGTAGGAGTCAGTATCCTACTGATGGAAGGGTTGAGTTTTTACTTGTTGGACGCAGTAATGTTGGAAAAAGTAGTTTTATTAATGCGATTCTTTCTAGGAAAAATCTTGCTTATACTTCATCTCGTCCTGGAAAGACTCAAACTCTTAATTTTTATGGTGTTAATGGACAATTTTATTTGATTGATGTACCTGGATATGGTTATGCTGCTACTGATAAAAAAACACAGGCTAAGTTTGGGATGATGATTGAAGAATATTTGGCTAAAAGAGATGTTTTAAAGCGAGTTTTTTTATTAATTGATTTTCGTCATAAACCTAGCGAGGATGATTTGTTGATGTATAATTATTTAAAATATTATAATCTTCCTGTTACTGTTGTTGCGACTAAAGCAGATAAGGTTACTGGTGGAAAAAAACAGAAAAATTTAAAAGTTATTTTAGATACTTTAGATTTGGTAGTTGGAGATGATTTAGTTGTTTTTTCTAGTGTTACTAAATTAGGAGTGAAAGAGGTTTTGAAAAAAATAGAAGACTTAGTAGAGATGGAAACTATCTAAGTTTTTTTCATATATTAGTATAGGTGAAGCGCATGAAGATAGAACTTATTGATAAAAATTCGTTTTTTGTTTTTATCAATCGTCTTTATCTTAAAGATTGTGATTTTTCTTCTAAAGAAGAGATTACTAGTGTAGTGAAGAAGTTAATTTTTAAATTGAAAGATAGACTTCATTTACGAGGATTTTATAAAATTAAAGTTTATGTTCATGATAAAATTGGGTTATTTTTGGATATTATTCAGTTAGATGATCTTAGTTATTCTGGAGCACTTGAATTAAGAATTATTGTATTTTTTGATTGTCAATTTTTATTTGAGGTAGATGATTATTTTTTAATTCATCAGGCTAATAAGATTTGGTATTTGGATAATCGATATTATTGTTTAGTGGATGATTTATTGGATTCTTTTTATTCTGTGTTAGAATTTGGTCGATTTTTATATGGGGAAGATGCGCTTTTTGTTCTTCATCGGGCTTGTCTTTTGTAGTTTAATTGTGATATGATTTGGTTATAGTTATATTAGTATTGTTAAAGTATAAATAGGGTGATATTTTGGATAAGAAGAAAAGAAGCAAGTATATTTTATTGTTTGTTATTTTTGATATAATGTTATTGGTTTGTTTTTTTGTTTTTTATGAAAAAGTAGAGAAAAATTTATTAGTTCGAGAGATTCATTCTTTGAAAAAATTTAATTTATCAGGAGATCGATATTTAACAAAAATTCAAACTAGGGGAAATTATGGTTTGGTTGAGAAAGCGATTAAGGAGTATTTAGATGATTATGCACTTCATTACCAGAGTGTACTTGAAGTAGTTCATGATCCAAAACTTGAAAAGTTATTATCTATAGAAAATTATTCTTCTGATGGAGATGATTTTGTTCAATCTTTTGCTTATTTAGAAAAGACTAAAAAGAAGTTTAATCAGGATATTAATTTATTAATTGAGTTTTGTAATCAGGATAAAATTCAAAATTATATTCGGAAAACTATTGTGGATCCTTATTTTGTTCAATTGTATCATACGTTGATGTTTGATGATGGTATTAGTAAAGATATTCTTAAATCAAGACAGATGTTTCAACAAACTAAGGTGGATGTTAATCGTATATTTGATCTTTGTTCTGTTATTTTTCAGTTTTTGAAAACAAATCGGGATCAATGGAAAATTCAGGATGGACAAATTCAATTTCAAACGGTTGAGTTGATGAATCAATATAACTATTATATTGCTAGGATACAGTAATTTTTAATTTCTTTTTTAAAAAACTAAACTTGGTTCTTTTTTTTTCTTGTTTTACATAAATATTAATTGTATAAGGAGAATGTGTATATGGATAAACAAGAAATTATTAAAAATATAGCCAAAAGAAGTGGTGGTGATATTTATCTTGGAGTAGTTGGTGCTGTTCGAACGGGAAAATCTACTTTTATTAAGCGAGTAGTAGAGAATTTAATTGTTCCTAATATTGAGGATGAATATGAACGAAAAAGAGCTTTGGATGAGGTCCCACAAAGTGCGGCAGGGAAAACGATTATGACTACGGAACCTAAATTTGTTCCTAATCAGGCTGCTACTATTAAGATTGATGATTTTAGTTGTAATATTCGATTGATTGATTGTGTTGGATATATGATTGATAAGGCGATTGGAGCAACGGATGAAAATGGTCCTAGAATGGTAAAAACACCTTGGTATAATGAAGAAATACCATTTGTTGAAGCAGCAGAGATTGGGACAGAAAAGGTAATTCAGGATCATTCTACGATAGGAATTGTTGTTACTACTGATGGATCGATTGGAGAATTTGATCGAAATGATTATATTGAAGCGGAAACTAGAGTTGTTGATGAATTAAAAAGTCTTGGGAAACCATTTATTGTGATTTTAAATTCTACTCATCCTACTTTGCCTGAGACTCAACGACTTGCGGAAAAATTGAAAGAAGATTATCAAGTACCTGTATTACCAATTAGTATTGAAGCAATGAATGAAAAGGATATGTATGATATTTTAAGGGAAGCATTGTATGAATTTCCAGTTTTACAGGTAAAAGTGAATATGCCGGAATGGATTGCTATATTGAATCCTGATCATAAGGTAAAGAAAAGTTATATGGATTCTATTAAAGAGAGTGTTGTTGAGATTGATAAACTGAGGGATATTGAAAATATTACTAGTCATTTTCTTGATAATGAAATGATTGAAAAAAGTTATTTATCAGATGTGGATCCTTCAACGGGAATTATTACGGTTAATTTGACTGCACCGGCAGATTTATATAATAAAACTCTTACGGATATTATTCAAATTGATGTTCAAAATAAAGCGGATTTATTGGCTCTTTTTCAGGAATTTAATATTGCTAAGAAAGAATATGATCAAATTAAATATGCTTTAAAAATGGTTAAACAAACTGGTTATGGTGTTGCTACTCCTTCTATTGAAGATATGAAATTAGATAAGCCGGAAATTGTTAAGCAAGGACCAAGGTATGGGGTAAAATTGAAAGCAGTTGCTCCTTCTATTCATATGATTCGGGTAGATGTAGAATCAACATTTGAACCAATTATTGGTAGTGAGGTTCAAAGTAAGGAATTGATTGATTATTTGTTAAAAGATCAAGAAAAAAGTCCTAATGAAATTTGGAAGAGTGAAATTTTTGGTAGAAGTTTGGATTCTATTGTTCAGGAGGGAATTCAATCTAAAATTAATATGATGCCAGATAATATTCGATTTAAGTTACAGACTACTCTTTCTAAGGTAGTGAATAAGGGTTCTAATAATATGATAGCGATTGTTATTTAATGAATATTTGGTTACGAATTGATGATTATTCGTAACCTTTTTTGTTTCTCTTTGTTTTGGATTTCCTTTGCAGTTTAGGGAAAAGTGTGTTATAATAAGGCAACTAGAGGTGTAATAATGAGGAATATTAGTCAATTAATTGAGTCAATTTATGAAAATGGTAATGCGGAATTCTATTTAAAGGATGTTGGAAATTCTTCGTTTGGTCCTAATTCTCATAACGTGTTTCAATTTCAAGTTGTTGCAGATGGTGGGATAAATGTTCATTATTTTCAAAAGAGATTTGATCAACCTTATTATCTTGATGGTAAAATTAATGATGAGGCTTGTTTACTTGAAACTTTTGATTTTGGTGATGTTTCTTTAAATTTAGCGGTAGCGACAGTTATTTATAATTCTTTTTTTTCTTTTGGATTTGTTTTTACTCATCCAAAACGAAAGGTGAACTCTACAGAAGATGCTACTCAGTTGATTTATCATATAACAGATTCTATGTTAAATTTGACTGTTGAAGATTTAATTCAAATGAAAAAGGGATCTGAAAATACTTTTTTAAATCTTTTACTTCATAAACCTTTTTTGGTTCAATCTGATTCTTTTTTGGTTGAAACTCTTGCTCCTAGAATTGAAATTAAATTATTGGAAGTGTTTGCACAATATCAGAAAATTAATCAAGCATGGAATAATATGCAACAGGCTAAAGATTTAAAACATTGGGAGAAGGCGTGTCTTTATTGGGATCAGATGTATCATGTTGATCGTCCTTCTAATTCTCAATATGAAAAAAGAAAAAGATCAGAAGTTTAAAACATCTGATCTATATTATTCGGTACTTTATCTTTCATGATTGCATTAATGATTTTATCTTCTTTTTCTTTTGATACTTCTTTTCCAGTCATATTACTAATATCTTTTACAATTTCTCGTAATGTTTTTTCATCTTTTAAATTTGATTGTTGTAGTTTTTTTGCTAAGGAAAGAATTGTATTTTTATCTACATTTGTTTTATTTTCTACTTTTTTGAAAAAGTTATCTCCAAACATAAAAACCTCCTAGTTAATTATATGTAGGGAAGTTTTTTTTGTTTATTTTATTTTTCATCGGTTTGTCTATTTTTGGATAATTGGGAGCACTTTTTATTAAATTCTTCTAAAGAAATGGTTTTATTTTTTAATCTTTCTTGTAGCATGGCTAATGTTTTATTATACATTTCTTTATTGTTTGTGGGATCTGTGTGATTTAATGTGGAAAGGTCTTCTGTTAAAAAGTTGTTTTCTTGATTATTTTGAATTGGTTTGTTTCCTTGAAATTTTTTATTTTCAAAAGATATATTTTTATTAAAAAAATTATTGTTATTTGCATCATTATTATTTCCTATTATCATTTTTTTCCTCTATTCTTCATTATTTTTATTTTTAAATTGTAAAGTAATTGGTGTGCCAGTAAAATCAAAATTTTCTCTTATTTTGTTTTCTAAGTATCTTTCGTATGAGAAATGGACTAGTCCTTTGTTATTTACTCTAAATGTAAATTTTGGTGGTTTTATTCCCGTTTGAGAGGTAAAGTATATTTTTAATCTTTTTCCTTTATATGAGGGGGGAATATTTAATTGATAAGCATCTAAAATTACGGAATTGATTATACTTGTTTTAATTTCTTTTTTGATATTTTCTGCTACTTTGATTACTTCTGGCATTAGGGTGTGAATTCTTTTTTTCGTTAGGGCAGATACGTATACAATAGGGGCATAAGTTGCGAATTGAAATTCGTTTCTCATTCTTTTTGTAAATTCTTCTATTGTTGTATTTTTTACTGTATCCCATTTGTTGATGACAAAGATTAATCCTTTTCCTTTTTCTATTGCATATCCAGCAATATGTTTATCTTGTTCTTTAATTCCTTCTTCTGCATTGATGACTACTAGGCAGATATCACTACGATCAATTGCTTTTAATGATCGAAACAAACTGTATTTTTCTACTCCTTGTTCAATTTTTCCTTTTTTTCTCATTCCTGCTGTATCAATTAAGATATATTCTTCATTATGATATTTTAATACTGAGTCAATTGAATCTCTTGTTGTTCCTGCAATATCTGATACTACTACACGTTCTTCATTTAAAAGTGTATTCATTAAACTACTTTTTCCTACATTAGGTCGTCCGATGATAGAGAATTTTAATCTAGTATCAAGATTTTCTTCTTTTTCGGTAAAGTTTATTGTTACTGTGTCCATTAAGTCAATAAATCCGGTATTATGAATACTACTGATTGGGATGTATGTATCAAAACCTAATTCATAAAAATCATATAAATTCTGCATTGCTTCTTTGGTATCTATTTTATTGATTGCGACAATTATTTTTTTCTTACTTTTTCTTAGTAGATCTCTTATGATGTAGTCATTTGCTGTGATTCCTTCTTTTCCATCGACCATAAAAATTACGACATCCGCTTCTTGAATAGCAATTTCTGCTTGTAATCGGATTTCTTCATTAAATGTCATTTTGGTGGAATCAATTCCTCCGGTATCAATTAAATAAAATCTTTTGTTGTTATAACTTGTTTCTTGATAAATTCTATCTCTTGTTACTCCTGGTGTATCTTCAATAATGGATATTTTTTTTCCTACAATTTTATTGAAAAGAGTTGATTTTCCTACGTTTGGTCTTCCGATTAGTGCAACCGTTGGGATTTGCATAATATCCCCTCCAATTCAGTCTTATTATACCATGGAATTGTCAACTTTAAAAGAAAATTTATGTTTGTGTCTCTTAGTTGTTATTTTTATGATATACTAATTATATTAGGAAGGTGAAATTATGAATTTAGAGGATCAAGGTAAAAAAGTAGAAACTGAATGGTATAATCATCCTACAATTGTTACGAATTGTATTATTGGATTAATTGCGGTGATTATTATTTTAAGTCAATCTTATGCGGTAAATCATCATTTGAGTACGTCAGATATCTTTATTAGTATTTTTAATCATAATAGTATTTATTTATTAAGTCTTGTTTATTTTGTGTTTTTAAAGTTTTCTTTTGGAAAAAAATATTTTAATTATTTGAATGTGTTTTTAATTCTTTTATATTTTCTTATTATGGTTACTTCTCTACTTACTGTTTTTCAATCTTTTTCTTTGACTACTTTGTTATCTTTTGCGATTCATATTATTTTATTTGTTTATTTATTTCATACGTTTTTTAGAGGAACTAGAGTTTGGAAAGAATTTAATCTTCAACAATCTCCTTTTAATGAAATTTCTAATGATGGCTATTTTTATTCTGTAATGATTTTATCTATTATTTTTTTAGCTGTTAATTTGATTTCTGCTGTTACTTTTGATGGAGTGATCTTATCTTTATTGGATTGTTTTTATGTAATTTTATTTTCTAGATATGTTTATTTATATCGAGTTTTTATGGATCGAAAAGAAAAAGTAGGTCAACGTGAGAATTTATTTGATGTAGAAAAAGTAGTTGATACTATGCATGATGTTGGTAAGAAAGTAGAAAATTTTGTTGAGGATGTTCATTTAGATCAAGCGATTGATAATGTTACTGAGATGGTTTCTGATTTAAAAGAAGAAGTTGTTTCACAATTATCTAAGAAAGATACTCAGGGTATTAAGAAGAAAAAAGTAGAGTCTCAGAAAAAGGGGAATGTGGATAAAAAAGAACGGAAGAATGTTTCTTCTAAAGCTATAAAGAGTATTAAAAAAGATCAAGATAAAGGTGGTGAATAAAAGGTGAATTTATTTGAAGAAATTGATCAAGTGAAAAAGGAACTTCCAAAGTTTAAGACAATTACAAAGAAAGTAGAGAAATATTCATTTAATGGATATCAGAGGTTTGCTATTGTTACTTATTGCATTTGTTTTTGTTTAGGAATTATTTTAGGTAATTTGTTTCCTGCATGTGGATCTAGCTCTTCTTTATATGCTGTTGAGTGTATGAGTCGAGAGTTTAATTTTTCTTTGATGATTTTTGTTTGGTTTATTAGCTTTTTATTTTGTTTATTTTTCTTTGCTATTGGGCATATTATTTTACTTCTTACTTCAATTAACGATAAATTGGGGAAAAGATGATAAATTTCTTCTATATTTCTTGCAATTTAATTCAAAACATGATAAGTTTGATATGTAAGCATAGAAATGCTTAATTTATATATAGGGAGGTATTATTTATTATGAAAAAAGTTGAATTAGTAGAGGCAGTAGCAGAAACTGCAGGATTAACAAAATCAGATGCTTCAAAGGCAGTAGATGCTTTTTGTAGTACAATTACTGATGCATTGAAAAAAGGAGATAAAGTACCACTAGTAGGATTTGGAACTTTTGCTGTTTCAGAAAGAGCTGCTCGTGAAGGACGTAATCCTAGAACTGGAGAAACAGTTACTATTCCTGCAAGAAAAGCTGTTACGTTTAAAGCTGGAACTGCATTAAAAGATGCTGTAAACTAGGATTGATTTGAAAGCCTATTTTAGGCTTTTTCTTTTGTTTTAGTATTATTTTTTTTATTTTAATTATTTATCGTATAAATGATAAAAATAGGATATAATTGATATATGAGATTATATAGGTGGTGATTTATGCTAGATGTGGCGTTGAAAGTATTGAAAGAAATTACTTCTTCTGGATTTAAAGCGTATCTTGTTGGTGGATTTGTACGGGATTATCTTTTAGGAATAGAATCTAATGATATTGATATTACTACAAATGCTAAACCAAAAGAAATTAAAGAAATTTTTGAAGATAGTTGTTTACCTAGTGAAGATTATGGTTCAGTTACTGTTATGAAAAAGGGTATTCGTTTTGAGATTACTACATTTAGGAAAGAAATTTCTTATTTGGATAATCGACATCCGTCAGAAATTCAATATATAGATGATTTGTATCAAGATTTATTAAGACGTGATTTTACTATTAATACAATTTGTATGGATGAAGAGGGGGAAATTATTGATTTTTTGGGTGGTCGTTGTGATATTGATGCAAGAATTATTCGGACTGTAGGAGTAGCTAAAGATAGATTTTATGAAGATTGTCTTAGAATTCTTAGAGCGATTAGGTTTGCTACTGTACTTCATTTTCAATTGGATTCTGATGTTGTTGATGCGATTAGAGAATGTAGGGGATTATTAAAAAAATTATCTTATCAGCGAAAAAGGGAAGAATTAGATAAGATCTTTGCTAGTCCTTATGTGAAAGAGGGAATTTCTTTGTTGCTAGATTTAGGTCTTGATAAAGATTTGGAGCTTTCTACTTTAAAGCAGGTAACTTGTCCTGTTAGTTTGATAGGAGTATGGAGTATTTTAAATGTATGTGATAAATATCCTTTTAGTAGTAATGAAAAAGAATTGATTCAAAAAGTTCAGCAAGCCCTTTCTCTTAATAATTTGGATCCTATGGCACTTTATCAATATGGATTATATGTTAATTGTGTGGCGGGAGAAATTAAGGGAATTTCAAAAAAGAAAATTACTGAAGCATATAAAAATTTATTATTATATAGTCGTAAAGACTTAAAAGTTGATACTGAAGATATTTTGTCTGTTTTGCAAAAAGATGAGCCTGGTGCTTATTTGAAGGATATTTATTGTGATCTAGAAAGAGAAGTTTTATATCGTAGACTTCCTAATCAAAAAGATTTTTTGCTTTCTTATATTAAAAAGCATTATTCTTAATAAAAAGAGGAATATTTTGGTTGTTCTTTGTATCTTTGTTTATGGTATGATATATATTGACTAGGAGATGAGATCATGAAAAGTTCTGAATTAATTGATTTATTTAAGCAAGGAAATATTGTTATTCCCCTTTTTTTCTTACAACATTATTCAGACTTTGGGATTGAAATGAAGGAATTTGTTTTTTTGATGTATTTATATCATTTGGGAAATCAATCTTTGTTTAATCCTGATCAATTTAGTAGAGATCTGAATATGGATATTTCTGAGATTATGCAATTGATTGAGACTTTAAGTGATAAACGATTAATTCGAGTTGAAGTAGTAAAAAATGAAAAAGGAATTATGGAAGAGATTATTTCTTTGGATGATTTTTATCAAAAAGTGTCATTTCTTGTTATGAATAAACTTAATCATGCTGATAATTTGGATACTTCTACGATTTTTGAAGTTATTGAAAAGGAATTTGGAAGAACTCTTAGTCCTATTGAATATGAGATTATTCGTGCATGGCTTGATAATGGGATGAGTGAAGAATTAATTCGAGAGGCAGTTAAAGAAGCTACTTTTAATAATGTTTCTAATTTGCGATATATTGATAAAATTTTATATGAATGGGGGAAGGCAGGAATTAAAAGTGCGAAAGATGTGGAAGAATCTAGAAAAAAAAGAATGAAACAAAAAGAGGAGGATACTTCTTTGGATGTGGATTTAGATATGGTAGATTGGAATTGGTTTGATGATGATGAATAGTAGTAGAATAGAGTTGTATTTAGATGAGTTGTTTCCTGATCCCAAATGTGAGCTTGTGTATCATTGTGATTATGAGTTGTTGATTGCTGTTGTATTAAGTGCTCAATCTACAGATAAAAGAGTTAATCTGGTTACTCCAGTTTTATTTTCTAA
This sequence comes from uncultured Bacilli bacterium, assembly GCA_947599755.1. Classification (GTDB taxonomy): domain Bacteria; phylum Bacillota_I; class Bacilli_A; order RF39; family UBA660; genus CANQFO01. Next base: position 15,151 of record CANQFO010000004.1, on the reverse strand, counting down.
GTATTGTTCTCTTTCTGCGTTGAAACATGCTGATTTATTGGATTTAGAAGAGATTATTCGACCAGTTGGTTCTTTTCATAAAAAAGCAAAATATGTGCAGGAAATTGCTCGTATTTTGGATGATGAATATCAGGGGAGTGTTCCTATTGATCGAGAAGTTTTGGAAAGTTTTCCTGGTGTTGGTAGAAAGACAGTTAATGTATTTTTAAGTGAATTTTATCATATTCCTGCTATTGCGGTTGATACTCATGTAGAAAGGGTTTCTAAACGACTTAGACTTTGTTATCAAAAAGATGATGTTCGAAAAATAGAGCAAAAATTAATGAAAAAATTTCGAAAGGAAGTATGGGCTAGGAGACATTTGCAACTTGTTCTTTTTGGAAGATATCATTGTAAGGCTTTAAAGCCGGAATGTAAAAACTGTAAATTAGCGGATATTTGTCGATATCCAAAAAAGTAGTTGTATAGTTAAGATGTCTAAAATATTTGATTAGATAGATATTTATGATTATCAATGTGATGAGCGATAAAATAAATAGATGAAAATTTTTAAAATTATATTAATTTTTTAGATGTAAAAGGAGTGGTAAAATTTTTTGCCACTCCTTAATGGTTAAGAATTCTTTTATAATCAATCAAGTTTAATCAACTTAGATAAATCATAGTAAGTTCCATCAATTTTATATGCAATAGCAGTATATTTTCCGCCTGTACTTCCTTTAAGATTTAAATAAATATTATCAAATCTAATAATGTCATTTACTCCTTCAATTGGATGATGTTCATATTTTTGTGAAATATAAATATCAGAATATTTCATATATTCTAAAGTTCCATCTTTTAGTAAAAATAAAATTACTGTACCATAAATACCATCAGAATTAAATAGACCAGTGAATATAGATTCTACTTCCTTATCAAAAGTCAAATCTATATCTTCTGAATATTTTACTGTTCCATTTATTATATCTTCTTGACTAAATTTTGAAGGGAACATCAAATCATATCTAGCCTGAATTTTTACAATTTTTTCATCATCATCAATTGAAAATGACAAACCATTTGCATTAAAAGAACTACCAAATCTATGTACTACATAATTATCATCAGTAAATTCAGTATCAGCATTAATGCAATTTTTTTTATTAAAATTAATTACTTTATTTAATTTATTATTTTGAATTTCTTTTTCTGTATTATTTACTTCTCTATTGTTATTAGTAAAGTTTATATATGCTATATATCCTCCTAGTGATAATACTAAAAGTATCAATATTACTATAACAATTATTAAGCCTTTTTCCCTTTTTTTCTTATTCACAATAGTCACTCCTTCAATCTTTATGATAGTATTATAAAACTATTTAATAAGGAAGTCAAATTTTGTATGGCATGTGATAGAACTTGATAAGTAAAAGCAATTTTTATGCTTTGAGTTGCATTTACAATGAGAATAATTGTTATTTTTACTTTTAGAACATCTAAAAATCATCAAAAAAATCGGTATATTTATATGCCCGATTTTTTCGTTTCTTTTATTTTGATAATTCACCATAGAATTAGAGGAGATAAAAGGGGTAAGGATAATTAAACTAAATATATTTTTTCGATTTGGATTTAGTGTTTCATTTTTTTGTTTGATATTTAGTTTTTTCTATTTTAAATATTCTTACTTTTTTTAGTTGTTTGCATTTCTAAACGTATCATTTTTTGCAAGATCCGATGTATTATTTATTTGACTAGGTATTAGTGATTTTCTAGTTTTTTGTGCAAGATTCATTAATACTTCGTCGTTTGATTTTTCATATTTTGTTAATAAATCATCTAATTCATTTTCATATATTACTCCTTTAGAAGAATTATACAAATAATTAAACGTATCTTCATAATTCCAAATTGCATATTTTGGTTTTGCAAAATTTTCTATATCATAAGTGGGATATCTATTTTTTATTATATGAACCAATTCTCTTTCTTTATATATTAACTCGGCAGTTCTTGTGAATCTTTCTAAATATTTTTCTCTTATATTATTTAAATCAAAATTATGTTTTGTGCCATCATATAGTTTTTTTAGTGCTTCTACGTGTTTTTTATCTAAATCAAAATTTTTATCATCATTAAGTTTTGAAATGACTTGAGTTAGTTCTCTTATGTACATTTTATCCAAATGATATGTATTATAGATATTAATCATTAAATTGAGAATTTGTTTTTCTGTTAAATCATCTTGTTTTATATGTTCTTTTAATGTATCATAACTGTTTGTTAATATATAGTTTGCTACTTCACTACCTATTATGTTATTTTCTGCTCCTGACATATTTTTACTTGTAATATTTTCATTTAAAATAATAGTTGTTTTTATTTTCCCATCATCAGTAAATACTCTTTGTAGCATTGGGTAATTTTCTCTCATTTTTTTGAAATAAATGGCATAATTATTTGATATTTTAAAATTTTGGTTAATAATTTGCATATCTTCTTTGAAATAGTCTGATTTTTGAGAAAATTTCTTTGTTAAAAATGTTCTTCTAGAATAAACAGCTTTTTGATTTTTTTCGCATTTTTTCATTTGTTTTAAAATATAAGGTTTATCTGTGTCTTTTGCTTTTTCAAGTCTAAACTTTTTTATATAATCATACATTTTTTTCCAAGATATTTCATCTGCTTCAATTTCTATTTCATAGCTATCGTGATTATTACTATAATCTTTTTTGTTTGATATTAAATTTTTTAATATCATAGAAAAACCACTATTATTAAATTTTAAATCTTTCATATGTCTAGCTTGATATTGATGTGATAATTCATGAAAACAAACCATGCTTATCCAATATAAATCTCTTTTTTCCATTGTTCTAGGGGTATCTAACGATTTATCAGAAGTTAAAGAAAGGTTTAATTCATGTTTTGAAATGGAAATATATTTATCTCCTGATGAATACAATCCCAGATATCTTATGGTTTTTTCATATATATTCTTTCCTTTTTCTTGCTTAACTATATTATTTAAAACACTAGGTAATATGGAATTATGATTATTTGAATATCCATTTGTTAAAAGTATTCTACTGTTTTCACATCTATTCTGAAAAAAAGCAGGTAAATAAGCAATATATCCTGCAATAACTTGAGGTGAATTGGATAGTTGAGGATTGTTTTGCATTTCATTTAATAGATATTCTATGTAATTACTATAAATGGGTGAGTTGAAATCTTTTTTTGTATATAAATAATCCCCTATAAAATCAAGTTCTATTTGTGATAATTTTTCTTTTTTTTCTAATTTATTAGAGATTAGTGTGATTTTCTGTTCATTTTGTTTTATGATTTCTCTTAATTTATTTTGATTACTGTTATTATAATGTGAAAGTATTAAGTTTTTTGCCACTTCATCCGAAAAAACAATATTTGTGTTATATTCTAAGTGATTATTACCACTACTTATTCTATTTCTAAATATATAATTTAGATAATCTACATAGTTTTTAAACTGAGTTGATTTTATAAAACTGGCATTTTCTTGTATTTGTTTTAAAATGTAATGATCTAATGATTCCTTGAATGCAATTGTACAATCATATGTAGGATTTTGATATTGATTAATATATGCATCAGCAATTTCTTTTAATGCGTTTCTGTCACTTAAATAATTTGTATAATCTTTTTTTTTGAAATCCCTTATATATTTTTCATTATATGCCATTTTTATTTCTCCTTATTTTATGGTTCATTTTGATCTGTTGGAAGTGGTTCGGTTGTTGGTGGTGTAGTTGGGGTAGGAGAGGTTGATGGAGATGCGGAAGGTGTTGCTGCTGGTTCTTTTAATGTATAGGTTGCCGCTTCACTTTGAATTTCACTATAACTTTTGTAAGTTGCGATAATTTTATATGTTCCATATGGATTTGTTGTTGTGAAAGTATAGGTTGTTTTATCGGTCCAACCAATTAAAGTAGAATCTAAGTAAATATTGTATCCAAAAGCTCCATAATTATTATTTCCTGTTTCTCCAGGGTTAACTGGATTCCATGTCATTGTTACTTTGCGTGTTGCGCTATCATATGTTACTTTGAAGTTTTCTGGTTTTGATAAGGTTGTTGTTCCCATGTCTGTTTCTTCTGGTTCATATCCTTTTTTAAAGTATTCATAAGTTATTGATCCACTGTATCCTGCACCTGCAATTTTTGGAGGATTTGATCCTGAGACAATTCCTAATTTTACTACACTGGATGGTTGATTAAATGCTTCTCGATTTTTTTCCATTGCTCCTGATTTTACTAGTGCATTGAATAGTCTGTCTTTTTGGACTGTTGCAGGAATGTTATGTAGGACATATCCTTGGTTTACCATGTCTTGATTTAGGTTGTCATAACCGTACCACATACCAATTACTGTTTTTGTGGAATATCCAATGACCCATGAATCTCTAATTGCATCTCCTGGCATATGATATTTATTCATTGTTGTATCATCATAATTTGTGGTTCCTGTTTTACAAGCGACATTTGTAGGAGTACCACCTGTTAGAGCAACGTCTTGTAAAACACTTGAAATCATAAATGCTGTTGCATCGGACATGACTTGTTTTTTGTCTTCTTTATGTTCTTTTGTTTCTCCTGTTGCACGGTATACAATTTTATTTACACTATATGGTTCATTGTAATATCCACCATTTGAGAAAGCAGCGTAAGCGGCACTCATTTGTAATGGACTTACTCCTGTGAATGCTCCTATTGAGTGAGCTTCATGGATTTTTCCGTTTTCTATTTCTGGTTTGATTCCTAAACTAGTTACAAAATCAATAATTTTTTTATTATCTACTTGTTGGAATGCTTTTAAGGCAGGAATATTTCTTGATGCAGATAAGGCTCTTCTTAAGGTAATTGTTCCAAAGTATCCACCATCCCAGTTTTTAATTGATCGTCCGTTTGAATAAGAGTATGGTGCATCATCGAATAGGGTGTATGTAGACCAATTGTTGTATTCAATTCCTGGACCGTAGTCAAATAATGGTTTTGCCGTAGATCCTGGTTGTCGTTCAATTTGTGTAGCATAATTCCAGGTGCTTTTTCCATCTCGATTTCTACCATTTCCAATGGCTAAAATTTTTCCTGTTTGAGAATCTAATACTGAAACTCCTGTTTGTACTTTTTCATCGATCCAGTTATAGCTTTCTCCATTTAATACACTATTTACACCATTTTGTTTTTCTCTGTCTAAGTTTGTGTATATTTGAAGTGAGGTTGTATATGGATTGACTCCATAATTCTTTTTAATTTCTGCTACAACGGTATCTACATATCCTTGATATTCTGTATCAAGTAGAGCAGATGTATTATCGTCTGTTAAGGATTCTACGGGAATGCTGTTTGCTATTTTTTCTTCTTCTTTTGTAATATATCCGTGTCTTCTCATTAAGTACAATACTGTTTCTCTTCGCTCTTTGGCATTTTTGGGATTTACTGTTGGACGATAATAATTTGGTGATTTAAACATTCCTGCTATTATGGATGCTTCACTTAGATTTAGTTCACTTACACTTTTTCCAAAGTAGGCTTCTGCTGCTTCTTCTACTCCATAGATGTTTCCTCCTAAAAAGTGATTATTTACGTAAAATTCAATGATTTCTTCTTTGGTGTATTTTTTTTCTAATTTGAATACAGATAAATAGATATCTTCAAATTTTCTAATAATTCCTGTTATTCCTGAGTCTTTTTCTCCTGTTCTATCAGTGAAGATATTTTTTACTACTTGCATGGATAGTGTAGATGCTCCTCCAGCACTTTTATTTCCTATTAATTGTCCGATTGTTGCTTTAAAGAATCTTGCTGCATCAAATCCATTGTGTTGAAAAAATCTTGAATCTTCTGTTGCGATGATGGCATCGATTAATACTTCTGGTAATTCATCATAAGTTACTTTTTCTCTTCTTTCTGTTCCTAGTTTAAAAAATTCATTTCCATCTTTATCATACATAATGGATATTTCTTGAGTATTTAATTCTCCTGCTTTAAATTTTGGATCTGCCGTTATTTTTATATATACTAAAAATGCACTAAAGGCAATTAATCCTAATATTCCTAATGTTAAAATGATAATTAAGATGATGTTTACAATTTTTCTTTTCTTTTTGTTTTTATTTGCTTTTTTCAATAATTGGGCTGTTCCTACAATAATTCCTATTCCTATTGCAGTTATAATTGTGAATGTTAAATTTAGTGTTATATAACATAACAATAAAATCGCAATTGATCCTAAGATGCAAGCAATTTTCATATTTTGATCTGCTTTTGTTTTTTTAGGTGGAACTCTTTTTTTTATATTGTTTGTTGTTTTGGTTTTCTTTTTTAATCCTTTTTCTTTATTACTTTTTATTCCTTTTTTTTGCATTTATATACCTCCAATTAAGATATCTACTATTTTTAAATAGTCGATTCTTGGTCTATAGCCATCTTTTAATAGATAGGCCTTTTCTTTAAAATATGTTAATGGAATTGATTTTTTTTCTGTTGTTTTTAGATAGTCTAATAGATCTTTTGCAGTTAATAAGTATGTTTCATTTAGGTTAGTAAATCTAACAATTATAAATGCAATTCCTTGATGATTATGAATGTTTTCTAGATGCTTTATTTGATGGGGATGAATGTTATTTAGAGAAAATGATGTATTACTTTTTGTTTCTTTTGCTTCAAAATCAATGTATTTTCCATTATATAACCCATTATAATCTGTTGTAGATGGAATGGTAAAGAAAGCTTCTTTGATTACTGTTTTATCTCTAGATGGATAATCAACTTTTGTAATTTTTATTGGTGTTGGTTTTTTATAGATATATGCTTTTTCTATATCTCTATAATATTCATTTGAAAGGTTTAATTCACTTTCTAAAGTCATTCCTCTATTTCTATAACTTAAAATACTTGGTTTATTATTTTTTTTTATACCGTTTGGGTATTCCATCTCATCACCTATTGTTCATTATACAATATTTTTGATTTTTTTTCTATATATTTAGATGTATTTTTTTGACTTGTTTTGTCGAATTCTTATTTTTTTCTTTTTTATGTATTATAATTGTTATTGGGTGATTTGATGAATAATTTTGAAGTTGTACGTCTGCTTAATCGAATGGTTGATCAGACTAGAGTGATTTATGTACAAACTTGTATTTTTTCTATTCTTGAAAAGAAAGATAATTTTTTATAGGATTTGTTTTTCGTTTTTATTTTAATTCTTGTGATTTAATATTATATATTTTATTGATTAACTTAAATAAGTTTATCATTTTTTCCCCTTTTTTATTAATATTATAGGTATCTTTTTGTTTTTTTACTAAACCGGAAAAAGTTTGTTCTTTTAGTCTTTTATCAAATGCTTTATTTTCTTTTATATATTTTTTAATAAAAATTTTTTCTATTTCTTCTTGGGAAAAATTTTTTTCTTTTGTCATTTCATTTAGCATAAATACGGAAATGGATCTTTCTATTGTTGTTGGTACAGTAACAAAAAAAATCATATGCATAGAGAAAAATGATAAAATGATAATGATAATGTCTTTTTTGTCAAATTTTAATTGTTTTTTTAATATGAGGAGACATATTGCTAAAATTATGGATAATATGATTAAATTTGTTATTCCTTTGTAGAAATATATTTTTACTATACTAAATGGTAGGTGAAAACTTCCTATATATAGTAGAGAAGCGATTATGATTATTCCTATTCCTTTAAAAATCTGTTTCATTTTTCCTCCTTATTTTTTTGCTATATGCTGGTAAAAAAAGTTGTTATTTGTAGATAAATAATTGTTTTTTAACCAGTTATCATATGTATAGATGTTTATCTCTTCTAAATCTGATCCAAAGTGTTTTTGTTGGTATGTTTTATAAATATTTCTACAAATTTCTCCTAAAGGGTTAATTGCTGCAATGGATAAGAGAGTGATTAATATTTTTTTCTTTAGTGAGTTTTCTTTTTTGTCTATTATAAATTGTGTAATGTGAATCCATAAAATAATTAAGAAGGGAATGGATGTTCTCATTACGAAGTCTAATTGATTGTAGAATGGGATTATTAATAAATATAAAGTAATGATTTTTAAACTGTTTTTTTTCATTTTAGTTTTATTTGGGTTATAAATTAAGAAAATATAGATTAAGAATTCTAGTAAAATAAATAAAATATAGTGCCACCATTTAAAATTTGTATATAATGTTGTTGTTCCCAAGGTAACGTTTATATTGGCTTGATAAAATAAAACGAGGATGGGAAGTATAGATAAGGCAAATACTAAATTTGGTACAGAAAAATATTTTTTGATATTTTTTGTATGATTATCTATATCATTTTTGATATCTAATGTGATTAAGTATAGTCCTAAACCTAGAGTGGGAAATGGTCCAAATAATAAAGAACTAATTAAAAATACTCCTCTGTATTTATAATCATTATTTTCTATGCATATTAATGTAATTAAGACTGGTACTATCATTTGATTAAATACCCAAAATAATAGAGAATTAATGTTAGAATATTGCCAAGGTTCATTTGACCAAAATTCTAAGCCACTAAGGAATTGTTCTAAAGTGATATTTTTTTGTATAATTAAAAATCCAATTATGTCTAATCCTGAAAATAGGATAAACATTAAGATGATTAAAACGATTGTTTTTCTTTTTCTGATTTTTAAAATTTTGATTATCCATAAAAATATTAGAATAATTCCTATTACGCACCAAAGATATAAAATTATATTTTTTATGATTTCAAAGATTTTTTGATTTGTAATAAAAAGTGCTAGTCCTTTGGAAATGATTGATGGAACAATCCATTGTCCTATATAATATGTTAAATATATTCCTTTATCATATTTTACTGGCCATGGTTTTGTTACCATATCTTTATATATGGAATTTCTAGCGAAATGATCTAACCAAAATGATGGTTGATAAAATAATTTTCCTATTCCTGCAAATAGACACCAAAGAAGAGCAATTAGAATGATTAAAAAAATTGATTTTTTAGAAAGGGTAATTTGTCCTTTTTCTTTATTTGTGTCTTTGATATAGAAAAATGTGGTAATCGAACATATTAGTACTAGTGGAATGGAAAAAATTGGTTTTATCCATCCTAATAAAAATATTATTATTGGGGTTATGATATATAGGAAAGAAAAAATTTTTAATTGATGAATTTTTATGTTCATTTTTTTCATCTCTTTATGTTTATTTTCTAAGTTGATCGTATCATTTTTGTCTATCAATTACAACTATATTTTATCTAATTGACAAAAATAAGCATTGATGCCATAATATTAATGTAAGGGATTGGTGATAATAAATGTATCAAAATAAGATTACACTTATGCCACAGGATATTCTTGAAAAGGAATTCAAAATTGATACTCGAGGATATCGGTTAAAAGAAGTTGATCAATTTTTGGATGTGATTATTGGCGATTATGAACAATTTCTTAATATTATTAATGATTTGGAAAAAGAAAAAGCTGATTTGTTAGGTGAGATTATGTCATTGAAACAAGAACTTCGTAATTCTAAATTAAATGTTGAAGTTGCTCGTAATAATTTGGATAATTCTGAAGTTACTAATGTTGATATTATGAGAAGGCTTTCTCAACTTGAGAAAATTGTATATGAGCTACGCTCTAGTATTCAGGATGAAAACAATTAATATATAGACAAACGCTGGGATTTTTACGATCCTTGAGGAAAGTCCATGCTCGCACAGCCTGCGATGGTTGTAGTGTTCAAGCCTAAGGAAAAAATAACTTAGGGTAGCTTTTGCTAACGGCTTTTTTTAACCTAAGTCAAATGATATGGTTAAAATATAACGTGCCACAGTGACGATACTTTTAGAAATGAAAGTGTGAAACGAGGTAAACCCCTTGAGCGAGAAACCCAAATTTTGGTAGGGGAGTCCTGACGATAGAATTGAATGGAGTTGGGGACTAGATTTTCTAGTAGATAAATGTTTGTCGCCTAGTAATAGGTACAGAACATGGCTTATTTATATTATTTGTTTATTTATGAGTGAGGTGTTTTCATGAAGGAGTTAGGTGCATATTTAAAACGAATTAGAATTAGCAATGGGGTTAGTTTAACTGAAGCTGCTGAAGATTTGGAACTATCAACATCTCAACTTGAAAATATAGAAGGTGGCAATGTTCGGGCTTTTAAAGATGTTTATAATTTAAAACAATATATTAGTCAATATGCTAAGTATTTAGGATTAGATTCAGAGAAGATTGTTGATGAATTTAATGGTTTTTTGTTTGAACATACTTCTAAAATATCTTTAGATGATATTAAAGCAGCACAAAAGAAATTAGAACAGTCTGAAAAAAAAGTAAGTTCTCCTTATACTAAGGAGTATAAAGAAAAAAAACCTATATGGCCTTTGTTTATGATTATTATAGGAATTGGGTTATTTTCACTTATTGTATATTTTATTGTTCGTAATGGAAATAAGGTTCCTACCAGAGTAGATGAATTAGTTTCTAGTAGAAAGGAGAGTGTTTATGAATTTACCTACTAAGCTCACTGTACTTCGAATTATTTTAACGATTTTTATTATTATTCTTTTGGTATTTCCTTTTTATACTGTAGGGATGCAATTTCCTAAATTTGATGTAGCAGGTGTTATTGTTGAATTGCAATATGTTATTGCAGGTGGAATTTTTATTGTTGCTTCTTTTACTGATTTTTTAGATGGTTATTTGGCAAGACGAAATAATCAGATTACGAATACAGGGAAAATGTTGGATGCAATTGCTGATAAATTTTTGGTTAATTCTGTCTTGATTATTTTAGCTGCTCATGGATTTATTCATGAAATTATTCCTGTTGTTATTGTTCTTCGTGATATTGTTGTTAATGCTATAAAGATGGAAGCTGCTGGTCGTGGTAAGGTTATTGCAGCGATTGGTTCTGGTAAATTAAAAACAGCTTCTTTAATGATAGGTACGTCTCTTGCTTTCTTTTATAATTTGCCATTTGAGTTAATTAATTTAAGAGTTGCTGATTTCTTGTTATATTTTGCTTGTATTATGTCTATAATTTCAGCTGTTCAATATTATCGTATGAATAAAGAAATTATTTTTTCGAAAGAATGAATTTCTTTTTTTTTGTTTTTTTTGTTCGGAAAAATTTCTTTTTTCTATAAGGAATTTCTTTTTTTTATTTCTATTTAGTGGTAAATATTGTAAAACAATTGTTCGAAAAACAGTTGCATTTTGAAAAAAAATATTATACAATGTTTATGAAATTTATTAAAACTAGGAGGAATTATGAAAACAGTAAGTAAAGATGTATCTAAAGATAAGTCTTTGGATCAAGTATTAAGTGATATTGAAAAGCAATTTGGAAAAGGAGCAATTATGAAACTAGGGGATAACAAGCATATGAAAGTCGATGTTTGTTCTAGTGGTTGTTTATCTTTGGATATTGCTTTAGGTGTTGGTGGTTACCCAAAGGGTAGAATTATTGAAATTTATGGTCCAGAGTCTAGTGGAAAAACGACTTTTGCATTACAAGCTATAGCTGAACATCAAAAAACTGGAGGTAGAGCTGCTTTTATTGATGCAGAGCATGCTCTTGATCCGGTATATGCAGAGAGATTAGGAGTTAATATTGATGAATTATTACTTTCTCAACCTGATACTGGTGAGCAGGCACTTGAAATTTGTGAGGCTTTGGTTCGTAGTGAGGCAGTTAGCATTATTGTAATTGATTCTGTTGCTGCATTAGTACCACAAGCAGAAATTGATGGAGAAATGGGAGATTCTCATGTAGGATTGCAAGCTAGACTTATGTCTCAAGCATTAAGAAAATTATCTGGTACAATTAATAAGACCAAAACTACTTGTATTTTTATTAATCAATTAAGAGAGAAGGTCGGAGTAATGTTTGGAAATCCAGAGACTACTCCTGGTGGAAGAGCGTTAAAATTTTATTCTTCTATTCGATTAGATATTCGTCGCAATGAGCAGTTGAAAATGGGAGATGGTGTTGTTGGAAATAAGACTACAATTAAAGTGGTGAAAAATAAAGTAGCTCCTCCATTTAAAAGTGCTGTTGTGGATATTATGTATGGAGAGGGAGTTTCTCATGAAGGAGAAGTTATTGATTTAGCAGCAGATGCTGGTATTGTTGAAAAAACTGGTGCTTGGTATTCTTATCAGGGTGAGAAATTGGGTCAAGGTAAAGAAAATGTTAAATTACTTCTTAAGGATAATCCTGATTTATGTAATGAAATTGAGAAAAAAGTACGAGAATATTATGATATTTCTTTAGATAAGAAAGAGGATGAAAAAGCAAAGAAGGAAGAGGGATAATGTAGGTTATCATTAGTTATTGTTTATGGATTATTTCCTTTTTTGGTTCTTTTTCATATGATTATAGTAGGAGGTTTTTATGAAAAAATTATCAGAAGTTATTCCTTGCTCTTATGATGATATTTGGATAAATGGTATTACTGATGATTCAAGATTTGTTCAAAAAGGATATTTATTTGTTGCGACGAAAGGATTTAATGTTGATCATTTTGATTTTATTCCTGATGCTATTAAACGGGGTGCTGTGGCTATTGTTTGTGATCGAGAATGTTCTGTTGATTGTTCTATTCCTTGTATTATTGTTTCTAAGGATATACAGGATGTTTATATTGAGTGTTGTGAACGATTTTATGAGGTTGATTCTTCTTCTTTTTCTTTTTTAGGGATTACTGGTACGGATGGAAAAACTACTACTGCTACTATTATTTATCGGCTTTTAAATTCTATTTTTCCTACTGCTTATTTGGGTACTAATGGATTGGAAATTGATGGAGAAATTTTTCCTACTCATAATACTACTCCTTGTATTTCTGAATTATATTCTTCTTTTCGAATTGCTAAAGATCATGGTTGTAAGATCGTTTCTATGGAAGCAAGTAGTGAAGCTCTTTTACATAAAAGATTAAATCATTTACAGTTTGATATTATTGGGTATACTAATATTACTGGGGATCATTTAAATGTTCATCATACATTTGATCAATATTTTCAGTGTAAAATGAGTTTTCTTCAATTATTACGTCCTAATGGTAAAGTTATTGTTAATGGAGATGATGCTTATTGTCGTCAAATTCAAGCTGATCATCTTTATCGATATGGATTTGATTCTTATAATGATTATGTTATTTCTGATGTAGTAGAAATGGCTGATTCTGTTCAATTTAAACTTGTTGGTCCAGATCAGGTTTATTCTATTTCTAGTCCATATGTTGGTAGGTATAATCTTTATAATGTTACTTTGGCTTTTCTTGTGTGTTTATTTTATGGGGTAGATTCAGAGATATTGATTTCTCATTTGGCTAAATTGGGACCAATTTCTGGTCGAAGAGAGGTTCTTGATTTTGGGCAAGATTATGAAATTATTTTAGATTATGCTCATACTATTCATGGTATTTCTGAGGTTTTGGATAGTGTTCCTAAGAATAAAAAAATTATTACTGTTACTGGATGTGCTGGTGGAAGGGAAAAAGAGAAAAGATCAATTATTGGAAAGATAGTTTTAGAAAAATCGGATTTTGTAATTTTTACTATGGATGATCCTAGGAATGAAGATGTGAATGATATTATTGATCAAATGGTTTCTAATCATTGTGGAAATTATCTTAGAATTTGTGATCGAAAAGAGGCTATTTATCAAGCTTTGTCTTTAGCGGATTCTTCTTCTGTTGTTTTGATATTAGGTAAGGGAAGGGATAATTATATGGCTATAGGGGATCAAAAAGTTCCTTATTGTGATTATGATGTTTTAGTTAGTTATTTTTCTTCTTCGGATTGATATTCTTTTTCTTTTTTCTTTTATTGGTTGCTTGTTCTGACCTTTGTTTTCCTTGACAAGGGTTGAAATTCCTTCTACAATAGTATTAGATTATTATTTTTAATCTAGAAATGGAGGAGTTATATGAATCAGATTATATTCTCCATTTTACTGGTAGTTGTTAGCTTATTAATTGGTTTTATTGTGGCTTTTATTTTTTCTAATTTGCGTGTTAGTAGAGCATCTAAGCAAGCAGAAAATTTAATTGCTCAAGCAAAGAAAGAAATTGAAAAAGCAAAAAGAGATGCTGCAATTGAACAGAAGGAAGAAGCTCATAAATTAAAGATGGATTTGGATAAGGAAATTCGTGAAAAAAAAGCAGAATTAAAAGAGACTGAAAATAGATTGCTTCAACGAGAGGCTAGTATTGATAAGCGTGATGAAATGTATCAAAAAAGGGAAGCTTCTTTAGATGAGAGAGAGCAAAAACTTTCACAGAGTCAGATGGAAATCCAAATGGAAAAAGGTAAAGTGGAGGAAATTAAAAAAGAACAATTGGAATTATTGGAAAAAATTTCAGGTTTTAGTAAGGAGAAGGCAAAAAAACTTGTGATGAGTCAAGTTAAAGAAAGCATGGGTAAAGAAATTGCTGAATTTATTCGTGAAAGTGAAAATGAAGCTAAGCTTACTGCTGATAAAATGGCTCGTGAGTTAATTGTTTCTTCTATGCAGAAGTATGCTGCGGATATTGCTAGTGAACAGACTATTACTGTTGTTTCTTTGCCTAATGATGAAATGAAGGGAAGAATTATTGGTCGTGAGGGTCGTAATATTCGAACGATTGAGGCAATTACTGGAGTGGATTTGATTATTGATGATACACCTGAGGCTGTTGTTTTGTCTAGTTTTGATCCTCTTAGAAGAGAAATTGCTAGAGTTACTTTAGAGACTTTAATTAAAGATGGTCGTATTCATCCTACTAGAATTGAAGAGTTATATGATAAAGTTTGTAAAGATATGAAAAAGCAAATTATCGAGTATGGTCAAGATGCAACATTTGAGTTAGGATTGACTAAGATTGATCCAGAGTTGATCGAAATTATTGGAAAGTTGCATTTTAGAACTAGTTATGGTCAAAATGCTTTGCAACATTCTATTGAAGTTGCTCAACTTTCAGGTTTGTTAGCAGGAGAATTAGGAGAGAATGTTAATTTAGCTAAGCGTGCGGGTCTTTTGCATGATATTGGTAAAGCTATTGATCATGAAGTAGAAGGAAGCCATGTTGATATTGGTGTTGATATTGCGAAGAAATATCATGAGGA
>CANQFO010000003.1 GCA_947599755.1 uncultured Bacilli bacterium | reverse complement strand
TTCATATTTTTTGTTAGGGACATTTTCACTAATTATTACTTTCCAAAAATAGGGACATTTTCAAAAATTTTTCACATTTTTTTAATTTTTTCTCCCATTCTCTCTTGCATTTAATTACTTTCTTACTTAAATAGACATTTACTTTTCATTCAACCCAATTCTACATTCTGTTGATTCTTTCTTTTTTGTATTGGTTTTTCACTTTTAGTAGTTATGAATAAATCTTTTTCTAATTGGGTTTGTATTTTTTCATATTCATCTTCTGTAAATTTTTTTCCTTCTGTAATACTATCTAATATTTCTTGATAATATAATGTTTGATTTGGATTGGTTTCTAAATTTCTTCTTACTTTGTTTTGAGAAATAATTACTCCATTAATATAATAAGTACGATTACTTGCAATATATTTTTTTAAAACTTCGTCTAGTTTTTCCTTAGAAATTTCTTTTGAAGGATTTTGTTTTTGGGCATAAACTTTTGCATCATAAAGATAATCATCTAGTATACTTTCTTCAATGATAAAATTTTTGTCCATTAATATTGCTAATAATTCATTAGTCGTGTTAATAGACATATTCAATCTAGTTAATAAAAGGATTTTTTTCCATTGTTTTTGATCAAAATTTAATAAACTTAACTCTTCTTCTAAAAATGGCTCCATTCCTAATTCTAATACTTCATCAATTTTCTTGTCTAAATTTGACTCTTTTAAAAATGCTAATGATTGGGCATTTTTCAAATTATTGATTAATTGATAATTCTTTAGTATTTCGATATTTTTTTGCCATTTATTGGTATCAATTAGTAAAACTTCGTTTGCTTTTTGTATAACATAAGGAGAAATACCTTTTTCTTGACATATTGCTATATTTGCAATTAAATTCTGATATTCTCTTGAACCTTCATAAAAAATTTCTTGATGGTCTTGGATTAATGTTGCTATTATATATCCTTTATTA
Organism: uncultured Bacilli bacterium; assembly: GCA_947599755.1. Lineage (GTDB taxonomy): Bacteria > Bacillota_I > Bacilli_A > RF39 > UBA660 > CANQFO01. The sequence continues at coordinate 33,044 of CANQFO010000003.1, read as the reverse complement.
ATCATATCTTTTATTTTATTTATCATAGATAAAGAGGTTGTATTTAAAATCTGTACTAGATCGCAAGGGTTTTCAATTTCCCAAGAACATAATGTTTTTAAAATTTGACTCATTTCTGCAAAATCCTTTGTCCCATCAATTTTTACTTGCAATGGATCTATTCCATATTGTTTGCATAAAGCATAAATTTGGTTAATGGATTCTTTTGATATTTTTTGATATTCCTTTTCTATTTTTTGTTGAAAGGCTAAATTATGGCGATAAATGTTTTGTAAAATTTGTATTCTAAGGTTTTCTTCTGGAATCTTTTTAATAAACGGACTAATCTCTTTAATTTCTTGGTTTGAATCTTGATTTTGAAGCCATTCTTCTACATTGATATAATTTAAGATACTTTTTTTTCGTTTTTTACTTTCTTTTTCTTTCTTTTCAATTATTTTTTGGAGATATTTTTTTGCCTCATGAATGGATTGAGTGACTAAATCTAAGTCAACTATTTTATTTTTATTTAAATTATTTATGACTTCTTTAAATATCATTTCTTTCATGCTACTAGAAATATTATATTTTTGAAAATCTATATTTAATATTTCTCTTTGAAATTTTAAAATTTTGATATCTCTAATTACTTTTAATACTTCTACTGTTTCTTTTTTTGCTAACGTACATAATTCAATTAAATTATTAAATCCTAAATTAACATCTTGAATAAAATTATTTATTTCCTGATTATTTCTTTTGCCATTTTCTTTTTCTATTTCTTGTTGGATTTGTTTCATTTCTTCTATATCTAATTCTTCTATATTTAATTCTTCTATATCTATAATCATCCGTTGTAATAGTTCTGCTGTTACTTCTTTAATGAAGTTTCTATTATGCATTATCTTCTCTTGAATTTGTTGGTATGAAAGGTTGGTTTTTTGACATAACATAATTATTGCTAAATCACATAAATCTATTTTTATGATATTATTTGGTTGAGTATTAAAAGAATTTTTGTTAAAAGTTCGTTGAAAAAAAGCTAATTCTTCTTCTATATCATTATTTTCTATATTTTTTTTTGTTTGTTCTCTCAACTCTTGATATAACTTTTGATCAATCATGTATTTCACCTTTCTTTAAAATTTTCATTTCTTTTTGATTTTTTAATCTTCTATATATTTCTTCTTCAGTTCGTTGATTCATTGCTCTAAATTCATCATCATTCAACTGTTGTTTTAGCTTATTTGCTTGTCTTCTGTAATAATATATTTTTTCTTGTAAAGTTTCTGCATATGATTTATCCATATCTGATTTTTTGACAAATGCTGAAATAATTGCATAGTCATGTGGACCAATTCTATCAAAGACAACTCTAATCTTAAAATCTTTTACTTCACTTACTCCACTCATCTTTCGATTGACTCTCTCAAATCTTTTTACATTTTTAAAACTACCATCTTTAATTGATTCTAATAAACCTTTGAATCCTTCATAATAAGTAGAATCAATTTTTTTCAATTCTTCCAGTAAACGAATATTTCCATTTTCTGTAGGAACAAAAATTAAATGATTTCTTTCTACAGTTTGTTCTTGAATATTTGTTATTTTTTGCAGTTTACTAATTATTTTGATTTTTGCTTGATTTTCTTTAATTTCCTCTTTAAATTCTTGTAAATCTTCTATAGTCATAGAATCTTCTTCTGCCATTATTAATTCATTAATCTCTTTAATTATTTTTAATAGTTCTGCTTGAATTCTTAAATCAATTTTTTGATAATGGTAATTTTTTTGTGTGGGAAGTATTTCTTTTATTTGCTCTTCCATATCTTGAGAATAGGAAATTTTTTTTATCTCTTCTAAGTAATAATTTACTTCATCCTCAAAATCTTGATTAACTGTTTGAGAAGAGTGATCATAATCTGTTTTGGGATTTGTAGAAATATCAGGTTGCTTTTTGAGACTATCTTGGTTAACTTTTTCTATATTTAGGCGTTCTATTTCACTTTTCATCATTGCTGCTACTTGAATATTTTTTTTAATCACTTCATATAATTCTTCTTCTTTTGAATTTTTTTCTTCTATTGTTGTTATTTTCATTTTTTTTATCCCCTTTTTTTACATATGGTGCTTATTTTAGCATTTTTATCTATATTTGTCAATTTTTATCGTTTCAAAAAATTTTAAAAAATTTTAAATTTAATTGAAAAATGAAATCAATAGATTATAGAATGGAGGCAATAAAAAAGTACATCATTATTCTGTACTTTTAGAGATTATATATCCTTTTTAGTCTTTATTATATTCGTATACTTTTTCTTTATCATAAATAGGAGTCATTTTTTGATTTTTTTGGCTTCTTTTTTTGAAATTCCAATCATATTTCTTCTATTTTTCTAAATCTTTCTTCTAATATAGAATATAAATAGCATTCAACTTTCTTATTTGTTTTTTTCTTCATGACTTCTCGGTATCCATTTAGTTGTTTATCATAGTTTTCATCTTCTATATTTTTTAATTTGTAGTCTATAATGATTAATTTATCTTTTTTTTCAATTAATAAATCTATTATTCCATGGGTATTTTCATTGTCTTCTTTCGTTGTAAATTCATATTCTTTATAGATCTTTTCTTCTATATTTTCTTGAATTAATTTTGTATTTAGAAATTTTTCAATTTTTTCTTTGATTTGGGGAGAAATTTTTTCTTTTTTCCATGAGGAATCTTTAAAATCAATTTGTTCTAAAATTTCATGTATTTTTGTTCCAAAATTCATCATGTCATTTTCTTCTTTTGATATCATATGAAGAATGTTTTTGGAATAACTTTTTTCTTCTACTTCTTTTGGAGAAATTTCTAATTCTTTTACTATTAGTAAATCTTGATCTAGAGTTAATGCTTTTTGTTTTTGCATTCCTTTTTCTAAGTTTAAGTATTCCTTGGTTACTTGAATTTCTACTTGTTTTTGATATGGAAGTATACTACTATATATACTTTTTAGGATTGCTAAGAAACTGTTGTATTTTTTTCTTTCTATTATTGGCACCATATCTAATTGTTCTTCTTGTTCTTCTTGCTCTTGTGCTACTATGATTATTTTTTCTCTTGCTCTGGTTAAAGCAACATATAGTAGTCTTATTTTTTCTGATATTTCTTCTTTTTTTGTTTGTTCTTTTAATAGGGTTTTTGCGATTGTATCTTTATAGTATTCTTTTACTGATGGAATTATTATTTCATATTCATTGTCATATAAAATTTTTTCTTTTAACTCACTTAAATTAAATCTAGAGGAAAAACCTGCGAAATAACAAATTGGATATTCTAATCCCTTTGATTTGTGAATAGTCATGATTTTACAACTGTTACTACTTGATTCCTTTATTTGAAATTTTAAATCATAATCCTTCTCAAAAATATTTTCTAAATATTCTACAAAATCATAGATAGTATTTCCTTTTTCTTCAAAATTTTTACATAAATTGTAAAAATATTCTGCTCTTACTCTAAATGATTTTACTTTACCAACTGTAATTAATTTTTCTTCATATTGAAAACTTTCTAATACTTGATTTAAAAATATTGAAGCAGGTACATTATCTATTTCTTGAATTAGAGATAAACATTTTTTATAAAGTGGACTTTCTTTATATTGATTATTCATGATATCATCATAAATTTCTTCATCTTTTGTTTGATATAGAAAACTTCTTGATACTGAAGTAAAACTATATTTAAATTCTTCATCTTCTTTTTTTTCTTTAATACAGATTAATAATTTTAGTAAATTTTTAACTGCTAATACATCTTGATCTTTTCTTAATGATTCATCTTTTAAAATAGTAAGGGGGATATGTAAATATTCAAATATTTTTTTATATAAATCAAAATGTTTACTTTTATCTAATAAAATGACAAAATCACTATACTGAACTGATCGTAATTTTTTTTCTTCTTTATCAAAAATTAAAAATTTTTCTTGCATTTTTTTTATAATATCTTTTCCAATGATAAAAGCTTCTTGTTCTTCTTTTTGAATTTGTTTTTCGGGATTTTCATAAGTTAATAATTCTAAGTTATAATTTTGGGGGGTGCTTCCCTTTTCTAAATAATCTATATTTCCAAAAATCATTTGATGAGATGATTTATAGTCTGCTCCTCCTATTTCATCATCCATAAATTGATTAAATAGTAAATTTATATTTTCTAATACTTCTTTTCTGGAACGAAAATTTTTTACTAAGTCAATTTTTATTCCTTGATCACTATTTTTATATGCATCATATTTATTTTTAAAAATATATGGATTTGCATTTCTAAATCGATAAATTGATTGCTTAATATCTCCTACCATATAAACGTTGTTATTCGCAATTAATGATATGAATTTCTCTTGAGTATCTGATGTATCTTGATATTCATCAACTAAAATTTCTTTAAAACTATTGGTTAGTTCATTTCTTATTTCTTTGTTTTCTTCTACTACTTTAATTGCTAATCTAGAAATATCTGTAAAATTATAAAGTTCTTCTTGTTGCTTTTTTTTGGTTAATCGCCTATCTAATTCACTGATGATTTTTATTATTGTTTCTACGTTTTCTTTTGTACTTTTTATTTCTGTTTTCATTTCTTCTTCTGATTGATAAATACAAAGTTTTTTGATTTCTTTGATTAAGTCAGAAATCGTTGATTTGATTTTTTTTCCTTGGTTTTCACTTCCTCTAGGTGCTACTGGTAATTTTATTTCTAGATTATTTTTAATTTCTTCATAGGTTTTTGCTTGTTGCATTTTTTTTAGACTATCTTCTATTTTGGCTATAAAATCTCCATCAAAATAGAGTTCTAGTTCTTTTTGTAAGGTTGCAATTCTTTGTCTATATGTATCAATTAATTCTAAATACTGTTTGGTTAATTTATCTAAATTTTTTTCTTGATAATAATTATTTATATATGTTTCTAAATATTTCTCTTTATCATATCTCAATTCTATTTTTTTATATATATTTAGAATACTTTTTTTTAATTCTAGATCATCTTTCAAACAAAAATCTTCTATTAATTTTGTAAAATTTTGTTTTGGAGATAAATAGTTTTCTTCCATAATTTGGTCTAAAATTTTATTTTTTGCTAAATCTATTATTACTTCATCTGTTATTTTGATTTTATTGGTTATATTTAATTTTGTATGATACTTTTTTACTATTGATAAAGAAAATGAGTCGAAAGTTGTAATGTAGGCACTATCAATTAAATTTAATTCTTCTTCTAGTCCAACATTTTCTTGAATGGCTTTTCTAATTCTAAATTTCATCTCTGCTGCGGCAGCATTGGTAAATGTTAAAATTAATAATTCATTGATATGGGTTCCTGTTTTTATTTTTCTTATTACGCGTTCTGTTAATACTGCGGTTTTTCCGCTTCCTGCTCCAGCTGATACAATGATATTTTTTCCTTCTTCATCAATTGCTTGTTGCTGTTCCTTTGTCCATGCCATGATCTGTTCCTCCTAAAAATGATAAATCTTCTACTTTTTCTAAATATGTAATATCTGCTTCTTTTTTATAGCATAAATCATTAAATTTACAATATTCACAAGATATATTTTTTCCATCATATACTTTTGGATTAATTTTAAAATCAGCTGCTAATATTTGCTCTGTTTTTTCTTCGATATGGTTTTTGGTAAATTGGATTAGTTCAAATAGTGTGTCATTATTTAAAATTTTACTATATGTTCCGAATCCTTTTTCTTCATTATAGGACATGCTTTTTATGTATTCACTTTTTGCTACAGTTGAATCAAATTTTTCTAAAATTGTAATGTCTTCTGTTGAATAACCTTGAAGCATATATTTTTCTTTTTCTTGTTGTTGTAAGTCTTTATTATTCCATGTTGGGTAATTAAATAAAATATTTTGATAATATATACCTGTAAAAATTGGATTAGAAAATACTTTTGAATAATGAATTAAATATAAATATACTGGTAATTGCATATGTAGTCCATATTTCATCGGTTCAATATGTGTATCAATTGTTCCTGTTTTATAGTCAATGATAGAAAAATAGGTATCTTCTATTTTTTGATAATACATAATTTTATCAATATATCCAGTAAATATTACTGAAATACTTTGCTTAATTGGGATTTCTATTTTTTTTTCAAAATAGAAATTATCAAATCCAGTTATTAATTGTTGTTGGTTCAATATATCAATTAATTTTAATAAATCTTTTTTAATCTTTTTTAATAATAATTTATCTTTTAATGTTAACTCATGTTCTTTTATGTATTTGTTATATTCTTCTTCAAAATTAAAATTTGTTTTTTGATATAGAGATAAAATTTTATGATATAGAGATCCTATAAAAGTAGCAAAGGTTTTTGTATATGGTTCTAGATTTAAAATATATTTTATGTAATATTTAAATTTACATTCATTATAGGTATTTAATGATGTATATGATAATTTTAAAGGATAAGGTAAGTTTTCTAAGTATTTATCTATTTTTATTCCTGTAAAGTCATTTTTATAGCTTTTATATGGAATTTGATAATGTGTATACAAAGTTTTTAATGATTGATCTATTTCATTGTATAAATAATATAAATCTAGTTTTTCGGCTAATCTTAATTTATTATATTGATTAGAATATGTATAAGTTTCTTGATCTTCTTTTATTACTTTTAAATTTAGATCATTAATTAAGCTAGAACGATAAAATGTTTGAAATGGAGAGGATAATTTATAAGATAAAAATAAATTTTTAATTTTTCCTAAAATTTCTGTTAATGCTAAATTTTTTCGTTTATTTTTTTCTTTAGTTGAATATAGGGGTACTTCTTCTTTTATTGCATCATTGATATAATCTGTATCCTTATCTAATTTTGGTAATACATCTTGATTAAATCCTAATACGAAAACATATTCATCATCAGTAAATGTTTCTTGGTATAAATCTTTTATTTGTATGGCATTTTGAAATTTTTTCATCTTATATAGGGTATTTTTTAGTTCATCTTCTAAAAGAATTTTATATTCTTCTGAATCTTGTTCAATATTTGATAATTTTGCTAATATATTAATCAATTTCTTATTGATTTTTGCTTTATTTTTATTTTCTAAATCTAATTTTTGTTCTTTTAAAAAATCTTTTACTACTTTTGTTCCATAAATTGATGTATTGGTTTTTAGATTAATGGGAATATGATAATATGAAAATAGTTTTTCTATTGTATAATTATATTCTTCTGTAATATTAGTTAAGTAAATCTTATTTATATCTACTTTTTGCTTTAATAATTGTATAATTTTTAAACAAACTCCATTTACTTCTTCTTCAAGTGTTTCGTACTCTATAACTTCTTTCAAGATTGGCTTTGGTTTGTAAGATAGGGTTGTTTTTAGCATTTGTTCTTCGTATTTTTCTAAATCATAATAATTTTTTACTTGAATTTTCCTATTTTTTATATAAGATTGAAAAAGATGATTTTCTTCTAGTAAGTTGTTTTCTTTTAATTCTATTTTTAAATTTTTTAAAAAATTTAGTTTTTCATTTTTGTAATTTTTATGTTCATCGATTACATATAGATTTTCTAAGTATACTTTGATTACATCTAAATTATAGTGATATTTTTTTAATAAGTATTCATATGTTTTGGCATCATATGTAAAAAAATAGGATTGTTTAAATTCTTCTTTGGTCATAAATTTTATTTGACGAAGTTCTTGCTCTTGTTCTTGTTGATTTAAAATTTTTATTTTTTCTGCATTAGGACATACAATTATCGTTTCTTCTTGTTTTTTTTCTAACATTTTATCACCATCTTTATTATATAATTGATTGGTTATTGACGCAAGATGAATGGTTTTAGAAAGTGAGAAGATTTTTTCTTGATATTTTATTTTCTTTTTTCATCATAAAAAAAGAACTATTTTTAGTTCTATACTGTTTTCTCTTTTGGTTCTATAATTTGTTTTTTCTTGTAATTTCCGCAATTTTTACATACTCTATGTGGTTTAATCATTTCTCCACATGTAGGACATTTTGTCATTCCTGGTATTTCCATAGCATTATGACTTCTTCTTAATCTTTTTCTTGTTTTTGATACTTTACGGAAAGGTACTGCGAACATTTGAATGTTTAATTTCATCATATTATCACTCCTTTTCATCGTCTTTGATTTCTTTCAATTAATTCTTAGTTGTTTCTAATTCATCTTCGCTAATTAATTTCCATCCATCCCCATGAAATTTACTGAGATCTTCTACCTTAGTAAATTGTAAGGGGATCTCTAGTACAATATTTTCCCATAAAAATTGAAATATATCAAGTGTATTTTCATTTTTTTTACAATTTTCTTCTAAAATATCGTCATAATCTATAGAAAATGGATATTCTATGTTTTCTAAGGAGATAGAATCTTCTAATATTAAAATTCCTTTTATCCTTGCTTCAATATATTCTTTTGGTTCTTCTTTTTCATCGGAATCTAAAAGAGATATCTTTGCTTTTACTTTTAAATCTTTTATTTTCTTTACTGTACTGTTTTGATAATAACTTTGGGGAATTTGGTATGTATTGTTTATTTCTATTTCTTTTTGTGTTCTGTTATATAATGGGGTTAAATCTATATTCATTACAATCACCTTTTCTTGTTACTCTATTTCTTTTACCTTGATTATTCCGTGATAATGTAAATTTGAACCGTTTGGTAGAGAACTTCCATTACTTGTCCATACTCTAATTGTATAATCTTTTTGTCTTAATGGTTTTAGAATTTGTTTTTTTAAACTATTTTTTGTTAAATCACTCATTGTATAGATTTGTGCTTTTTCGTTTTCTTCTTTTATTGCTACCCTAATTAAATTTTTGGGAATTTGGTATTCTCCGCATTCTTCTTTTTGAATGGTTTCTTTATCTTCTTCTAGAAGAATTTCATATTCTATTTCCTTTTGTAAATTGTTTTTTACGGTGAAAGTATATGCTCTAGAAGATAATCCTACTGCGTCTGATACAGGGGTAATTTTATTTAATGTAATTTTATTGGCACTTTTTTCATGATAAATAATTTCTAATGATTTTAGATTATAGTCGATATCTCTTTCTCCTTTAAATTTATAATATATATGATGAGTAGAGATTACTGCTAGTAATAAAATTATTGTAATGATTATTCCGTTTTTCAGTAATTCTTTTTTCCTATTATAATACATTTTACACCTCTTGTTTCTTTCTTATGATATCATTTTTTGATATTTTTTCAATTGTATTAATTGTTATAAAGGTCATTATCTAAATTTTGATTGGTTATGATTTCTTCTTTTGTTAATGCTTTATTATATACTCTAATTGTATAAATATCTCCATGATAGAAAGATGGTTTTTCTGTTTTTCCTTTACCAATTTGTAATGGAGTATTAGAAATTCTTAAATTTCCATTGATTTGTTCAGTTCTTTTTAAAATTGCATCTTGATAAATTTTCCATTCGTTATTTTCTTTTATAATTTGAATGGAATAAAGTTCATTTTCTTTTGCTTGATCTGATATGATTATTTCTTTTGGTATCTGATTCAGTGGATCGATATAAGTTAAAACTAGCATTTTTTTATTGTCCATTTTTTTTGCAAATATTCCAAAATCACTAAAATTTTTCTCTTTACTTTCTTTATAGATAATTGTTTGCTCTTGATTTTGTTCGATATCATTTGGATATGAAAAATAAATTTCCATTGTAAAATTATTATTTTCTGGGATTGTTTGTTCTTCTATTATTGCATATGATTCATTACTAAATTGGTAAGCTTTTTTTGTTTCATTATAGATTACTTTTTCTAATTTGGCTCCTTTTTTGTTTTCTTTATCTAGCCATAGATTGTTTTCGTTTCTTTCTTCTCCACTTAAATTTAATATATTTTCATCTATAATATATTCTTTTGGTTGTTCAGTTTGTGGTTCTTTATGTTGTTCGAATGTAAAAACAATGTTTGCTCCTAATCTTTTTTCTTCTGGTAGAATTGTTGTTGCTTCTGGATATTTAAACGTGATGGTAAAAGTTGTGGTTGTATTTGGATATAATATATATCCTATATGCATTCCTGAGAATTCATAGATTATATTATCATTATTATAAGCTTTTTTTTCTATATCGGTTACATCCATAGCAATATTTTTATTGTTTTTAATTTCTACTGTATAGGTAACTGTTGAATCTATATTTGGTAGAGCAATATTTGTGGTAATGCTGTTGGTATCATATTTTGGATTATAAATATCATATCCTTCATTTGTGGATTTAAATTCTCCAATTTTTTGAATTCGTATATCTTTTTGAGCACGTAATGCTACTTCTCCTTCTATCTTTAATGTTTGCGATAAAATGGAATATCCTACGGATAAAGTAGTAATAAAAATTAAACTCATTGCTATTACTACTATGTTTCTTATTTGATATGGTTGTAGTCTTGCAAGTTTTATTTTTAAACTTTCTCTTCTTTTTTTCATGATTTTTTATCCTTTGCTTCTAGTGTATAAATATAGACTTCTTTGTTTGCCATAATGCAGAAAATTACTTTATCTTCTGTTTTAGATTGGTAATATAATATTGGTCGTTCTAAGTTTTCTCTTGCATCAAGTAATTCTTCAAAAGTTGGTACTTCTATTTGATTATGATTTTTAAAGCTTGGTAAATTGTTTGTTGATACGATGGCTCGATCATATTCTTTTAATATTTTTTCTAATTCTTTTAGATATTCTTTTTTATATGGAAGGCTTTTCATAATGGAAAAAATCAATATTCCTGCTAAAATAGCATCTAATCCAATTAATCCTTTCATTATTATTTTATCTGTTTTTCCTTTTTCTTTTTTCTCTAAGATACTTGTTTTATTTTCTTTTTTTGTACTGGTTGTTATGGTAATCATTTGTTCAGAAAGAGGAATTGTTACGCTCATTTGTTTTGCTGTGTTGATTTCATCAAAATCTTTGCTATATTTTCCTTTGTAATTAATATTCATCGTAATAATTAAATTGGCATCGAGTGCTAAAACATAGTCTTTTTTAAAATTGGTAATTATATCATTGTAATCAGCATAATTAATTTTTACTTGTTCTTTCATATTAGCAATTGATTTAGAATTGTCGTTTACTTTTTTATTTTCTACTAAAGTTGTTGTTTTGTTGTATACTACTTTACTAGAATCTTCTTTATCTGTTGCTAAAATTTTGGCTGTAATATTATAGTTATATTCTTGATCTATTTTTGTTGATACGTTCATGAAATAAGAAAAATCTAGTGTTATATAATCTAAGATATCTGCAACATAAGAATTTTTGGTATTGTCTAAACATTTTTCTTTGAAATAATTATTCTTTTTTAAACATACCATGTAGTCTATATTACTATTTTCTGTGTATGTTACTTTTTCTACTCTATTTTTCATTAGAGAAAAAAGTGCAAAAGCAATCGTTAAGATAATTGATATTCCTAATAAAACTATGTTTGGTATCCATTTTTTATTGATAATGAATTTCTTTTTTTGCTTTTGTTTCACACTATTTCCTCCTTTTATAATCTTTCACTTAACCATACGGATGGCCATCCAATTACGGGAATTTTTGCTCTTACTATTCCCAATATATCAGATTCTTCTACTATCCAATTATCTACTACTTCGTTATTGTCTCCTTTGGTTGTGATTTGCTTTTCTCCATTTTTTTCTTCTATTTTATTAATTCTATGAACAATTACTTTCTTACCATGGCGATAAGCAATAATGACTCCTTTCTTTACTTCTTTTTCTCTATCTACTTTTTCTATTTTTTCTAAAACTACGGCATCTCCTTTTTTTATGTTTGGTTCCATTGATTCTGATCCAATGGAAATTGCATAATATCTAAATATTCCTGAAACTAGAGCGATAAATGCTATTGCTACTGCAGTCATTGTTGTTGTCATGATATGTTTTCCTAATTGGTTTCTTGGTGCTAGTGTAAATTTGTTTTTTGCATATATTGTATTAAATTTCAAAAATAAAATTGTTGGAAAAACAATTTTTAATACTGATTCTAGATAAATGTCTAAATCTGGAATAATTGGTATTAAGTAATTTCTACTTGCTAACATTAGTCGATATATAATCGTAGGGGAATATCCACTTTTTGAAGTAATAAAGGTTAATATCAAATTATCTGCTATACTTGGTAAAATTAAAATTCCAATTACTTCAAAAATTTCTAATCCACTTGTATAACTATAATATTTAAAATTAAACATGATATCCATACTAATAAAGAGTAAAATTAATCCTGTAATTACCAATTTATTATCTTTTCCTTTTATTGTAATATTAAATCGAAATATTTCTTGAGCTGTAATCACTATTAATAAAGGGGTAATATTTTTTATGATATTCAGTATTGTAATTTTATATGGATTTCGGTTAAATCCTACTCCTACTCCAATTAAATACATGATTAATAGATATAAAAAGGTATAAATAAAAATAATTTGAATTGTATCTATTCGATTTAGACTTTTGTCTTTTTCGATTCCAATTAAATATTTCGTGCATAGAACAATGAATGACCATACAATGATATTGGCCAAATTTGTTAGTTCGAATTTTTTTATGAAAAGTGCATTGATGATTAACCCAATCATTATGACACTTTCTAATCCCAACATTTTTATTTGACTTTTTTTCATTGCTGGTCACCACTTTATTCTTTTTTATTTTTGAACATAGTTCATTGTAGTTGATAAAGATAATTGTTTATCTTCTTCTGATACTGTTGTTGCATCTGCATCAAATTTAATTACTAATTTTAAATTTTTTGTTTCTCCTGCTGGTAATTCATCGTTTGCTTTAATTAGTGTTCCATCTTCATAAGTAAATTCATATACTACATTTTGAGCTTGAGCTTCTGATAATCCAGATAATACTGGTACTTCACTTAAAATTGCATCAATTGTTCCGTTGTTTGCTACTTTGAAGCGATAAGTAATTGCATCTCCTGGTAAGCTTAATTCTGCTGCAAAACTTAGGGTTGTGGTGGTTAAGCTTGCACTCACTCCTTTTGCTGATCCTACTAATCCGTCATTGGCTGTTGGTTCTTTTAAATCCTCAAATACTACATCCCAATTTTGACCTTTTATGTTTGCTGTACCTGAAATATTTAATACTTGACTTAGTGTTGCATATCCAATTGATAATCCTATGACTGCTATTCCTATAATCGTAATGGCCATTGCTCTTATTTTTCGATCTTTTTGCATAAATCTTTCCTCTACTTTCTAATTTTTCTTTGGATAAGAATATCTAGTTTTTTTTCTTATCTTTAATTAGATTATATATTATTTTTCAACTTTATGCAACTTTTATTCAATAATATTTTATTATTCTTCTTCCTCTTTTTATCTAAAACTTTGTTTGTTTTCTCTTTATCTTTTAACTGTTTTAATTTGAAGACTTGTCAAATCTTAGCTTTTTATTTTTCATTCATGTAGAAAAAGAAAATGAATATTTACTTAGATTTCATTTTCTTTTTCTTAAAACTTATTAAACAAATCAAGATTGCTATTATAATTAATCCAATTACGATAATCATGTGATTTTCTTGATTTATTCCTTGATTATCTTTTAGACATTTTTCTATATTTTTTTGATTTTTTATACTATCAACAATATCACAATATTTATCTTCTTTTTGATAATTTTGAACCGCCCTTTTTATTTTTTTCATTATTCTCTGATTGAATCCCTTAAAATAAGTAGTACCAATAATAGTTATGGGAAATTTATCACGCTTGATATTTAAATTTTTTTTGATCTTTTTTACTAATTCTTGATTCTTATCAACAGAGATATATTCTATATATACGCGATTATCGTTTTTATAATATTCTTCCAATGTTTCTTTATATTGATTGCATTCTTTACAATTACTACTATCATATAGTATATAAATCTTTTCTTTTGCAAAACTAGATGAATTAGTAGCAACAGCATTGGATACAATTGGAATACATAAAAATATTGCAAGAAAAATTATTATTATTTTTTTCATGTCTACTCCTCATTTCATTAGATAAAGGTGTGGTATAAATATCACACCTTTTACTCAGCTGTTCCAGCTATCTCTACATCATTGTGGTCTTTACGCCACTGGATAACTTTCTGATAAAATTCCATGATTTCTTCTTTCGTAAGTTTACTACCTTTTCCTAATTTTGTATATGGATCATCAATCGTTGTTTCATTAATCTGATTAATGGTAACATCGATATGATTATCTGGATAGGTATCATTAATCGCAAAGTTTTGATTGGTTTTAAAACTTTTAACGTATTGATCTTTTTCGTCCAATACTACAGTTAATTTTACTGTATCTTCTATTTCTTGATGATTATCCGTTGTTGGATTATTGCCCTTTGCAGGATTACCAATATAAGAAATATTTAACCAAGAGGCTACACTTTTCCCATCTAAAGTAACTTCGTATGTATGATTTTCTTTTTTCACTACGTCTTTAATTGCACGATTATTTTTCATATCAATAAATAATTGTAATTCATAAATTCCCATGCCTATTCGTTGAATTTGATTACTAAATTCCCAACCATTAATTGTTGGTCTTTCATCTGATCCTGGATATGAATCAGTTAATTTTCTCAATACAAGGCTAGCTGTTCCTTCATGAGTAGAATCTACTTTATTAATTTGAAAAGAATATTCTTCGTCATTATATAAGGTTAATCCTTTTTCTTTATCATAGCGATAAGTATATTTCATTTCATTATCTTTAACCTTGCTATTATTCGTATAAGTTAAACTATTTGCTGCTTCTGTTTTTTCTGCAGCGGTATTAATGATTTCTTCCAAAGTAGTAACTTGGCTATAATCAACGGTATAAGTTTCTTCTTGATACTTGGTATCATTTCCATCTATATCAAGGATAATGGTATAAACTTTACCATATTCTCCAGTTATTTGAGAAGATTTAATTGCTTCTAAATTTAAATGAATCGTTTTATCTGTACTGATTTTCGCAACAATTCCATCTTCATTCGTTGAACTATAAGTATAAGTTTTTGACTCTCCATTTGGATTAGTAATTTGAATTGTTGTTTGATTATCTTGAAATTTTTCTGATTTTAACGTAATTGGTATATAGTATTTGCCATCTTCGCTTTGTGTTTTTAAAGTTCCAGAAACACGATTTTCTTTTCCCTCTAATCCATCAGTATTTTGGAAGGTAAGAGTTGCGGATGGTTTTGGTTGATAATTAACAACGATATGAGCAGTATCTGCAACATTCAATATATTTTGAACTTTTTCTGAACCATCACCCTTGATTACCTTATCATTCAATGTAAAGTTTTTAAAGACTTTTTCTGGAGAAACACCAGTAGGTGTTTGATTCTCTTGATAACCCAAACCACTTAAATCAAAATCTTCATCATAATAATAAATTTTAATATAATCATAAGGTCCTGGAGAAGCTTTTTCCTGATCGATAATTCCGGCTAAATAAATTTTAGCATTATTTGGATTATTATAGTAGAAAGAACCATAATATGTCTCTATAAATAAATCAATATGTGTTTCTTCATTTCTCTTAACGATATGATATCTATCATTTTTTGCCATTTTAGATTGATCATTTATCGTAGCAGCTTTAGCTAACGTTTCATCATCATGTCTTTCTCCTTCTAACTCTTTATCAGTTGGATAGGAATAACTAGTAACTGTAGCAACGGTAGGTAATCCATATTTCTCGTTTTCATTTGTTATTTTAGAATTTATCGTTAAATTACCTCTTACAATAATTCCAGCATGCATTTTTTCATCTTTTGATTCCACTGGAGTAATATTACCAGAAACATCAATATTATCAACAGTAACATTTGCTCCTTCTTCAATTCTTAATTCTGCTTTTTTTCCTCCAGTAATTTTTAAATTAGAAATATTTACTGTTCCTGATTTTACATCAATTGCATAATCTTGATTAGAAACGGTTATTGTTTTGTTTTTTGAAGTAGCATCTACTGGTTTTATCACTACTTCATCTGTAGCATTAATATCTAATGTTTTACTTAAGTTTAGATTACCATCAACATAAATGGTATGATAATTTTTTGCACTAGTTAATGCGGTACGGATATCCGTAGCACCAAGTTCTTCCTCTTCATCTACGACAACAAAATCAGAGTCAAATTTAAATGTATATGTTTTATCTGTACCGTCTTTGATTTCTGTTCCATCATCTTTTACTAATGTAACGGTATTATCAACAGTTCCTATTTGAATAGAAAATGATTTATCCATATATTCTAATTGATCTAAAGTAGCAGTTTCTTCTTTTTCTTCTAATTCTTTATTGAAGATTTCTTTTGTTCCTTTAATAATTTCTTTCTTTAATAAAGTACCTTCTTTTCCTAATAATTTTTCATCTCTATCAGCAGTTTTATCATAGGTTTGGGAATTATTTGTATAATCTTTTTTAAATGTTACAGAATTGCTTTTTCCAGCCGTTAAAGTAATATCTTTAATTTCCTCAGTTTGTAAGGCATAAGCAATTGCTCCAGGAATACTGGTTTCTGCTAATTCTGTTAATGGTACTTTTGCTCTCTCAATATTTATGGTAATTTCTTTCTTATTTTCATCATTTTGAGTTAAGTTAAATTTTTTTGAAAAATCATTAGAATAAGTCTCATCTGAACTATTTAAATCTGTAATTACTTCGGATATAAATTTTTCTGAATTAATTTTCCAATGAGCAGTTAACTCTAAATCTTCATCTTTTTCTAATACTTTTTCTACTTCTACTTTATCACTTTGGTTATACCAACCATCAAAAGTACGATAATCCATATTTTGAGTTGCTGCTAAATCATGACCTAATTGTTCTCCTTCATAAATTATGGCTGTTTCTGATTGTTGTTTTCCGTTTTTATCTGTATAGTTAAATTTTATCTGATTTGCTGTTTTGAATGCTAAATCAGCATAACTAATTTGATAATCTTCAGGAACAAAATTATATCCTTTACCATCTTTAGGTAATCCATCAAAGTCAATTTGGTATTTGATTTCTGTCTTAGTATCACGATAAATTTTAAATAATACCATTACCCATCCTTGTTGATATTCTTCACTACTTGGCTGATATTCAAATGTCCGATTATCTTCGGTATTTAGTATTAGTGTCCATTTGTCTGCATAATCTTTTAATTTTGGATTATCTTTTCCAGGAAATTCAACTTTTATTGGGACAAAATAACCTTTATTGTCATCTTTAAATCCTGCTGTTTCTTTTAATTTTTGTTCTTTAATCGTACCTGTTAAGTCTTTTGTTCCCTCTTTTAGAGATATATCCCTATCATTTTCATATTGATATCCATAACTTTTTAATTCTTCTTTGGCTTTTGTATCAGTACCCAAATCCTCTTCAGATAGAACTACATCATAATTTTTAGAATTTCCACTAGATTTTTTTTGTAATACTAACCCACTCCAATCAATAGTAACCGTATATGGAGCATATGTCTCTTCATCTCCATCTAAATCTACAGTAATGGTAAAGATTTTTTCTGAATCAGGAATTGTACTACTCGAATCAGCAGCAATCTCGCATAATGCTTTTAATAGGTAAAGTTTATGAGAACTTTCAAAATCATCAGCTGTTACTTTTAAGAATTGATCATCAGAACTACCATCATTATGGAAAAATTTAACGGTTATGGCTTCACTGTTCTCAGATTGTATTTTTTCAGCATTGCTTAACTTTAATAGTAAGCCTAAATAATATAGTTCTTTTTCTGTGTCAAAAGTATGTAGAGAGTTAAAATCCTTTTCTTCATCATTAAATATTGGTAAAACACCTGTTATATGATATTTTTTTTCTTCATTCTGATCTTTTTCTACTTGAACAGAATAACCATTATTTGTATCATACCAATTTGAATTATCATATTCATCTTTATCTTCATCAGTTATTCCTTCAACAGTAAAGACAGATGATTTTTCAAAGGTTACTCCACTATAATCTATGCTATAAATAACTGGTAAATATTTCTTTCCTTCTCCATCTAAATCCACTTTATAATATATTTTGCAATGATTTGTACATTTTGTGGTTTCTGGTTTAAATCTAAATAATATAGTTAAATTATTTTTTTCATCAAACTCATCAGGTTGAAAAATTTTTGTTTCCTTGCTTCCTTGCTCATCATTTACTTGACTAATTTTTACATTATTTTTATTGCTGCCTTCTGGTAAAACAAAGGTGAAATCAAAATAATATCCTAATTTATTTTTTTCTCCAAAAGCTTTTGCACTATTTAGCATTTGTTCGATTAAAGTACCTTTTAGGTTATAGGTGAAATGATTCTGATCATCAAGAGAAAGAGTTAGACTCTTATTTTTATTTTCTTCATAGCCCCAATCTTTTATTATATTCTTATCTTGATCAGTTGCATTTTCTGATCCTAAACCAATATTTTCTACTCTTGAATCTTCTTGAAAAGTTATTCCACTATAATCTATGGTATAAATAGTAGGAGCATATTCTTGGCTATCTTCTCCATCATAATCGACAGTAATTTCTAATTTTTTCTTATCATCTTTTTTCTTTGGATCAACAGAATATAGAAAAGCAATACCAGGATCAGTGTTATCTTCTCCATTTTTTATATCAAATTTATCATAGGTAAATTTTTTCTCTTTTTTTGCTCCTTTTACCTTAATGATTGTTTTATCTGTAGCTTTAGGTGCTTTTATAGAAAGAGCAAAATAATATCCGGTCTTTTCATCATCTTTAAAAATGCTATCATCGACTGTAGTATTTTTTAATAATAACCCAGTTAATTTCCAATCGTCTGATAATTGTAAATTTTGGCTATTACTACTGTTACCACCTGTAAATTTTAAATCCTCTTCAATTATTTTTTTATATTTTTCATCATTAGAATTTGTCAATTCAACTTTAGCCTTTGTTTCCTCTGGAATAAATTGATAATCAATATAGCGAATTTGATAAGTATCTGGAGCTTCTCCTCCACCAACATAATCGCTTTCTTTCTCCCAAGTATGGCTTTTCCAGTCAGAACTCATTTTTTTCGTGATTTGGTGAATTTTCATTTTTTCATAAATTTTATCGGTATGAATTTCCCCATCACCCGTTAAAGTTTCTATACTTCTTGCTGCTAACATAATATCTTTAGTATCTAAACCTTTTTTTCCGTTATTTTCATATAGTGAGGTAAAAACATATTTTCCAATAACAAAAGCATGATTTGCATTAGGTTGTTTTTCATCAATTAATTTTCCTAATTCTTCTAAAGTCATTTCTTTGGCAAATACAGGGCTAGAAAATCCTAAAAAGAAAACAATTGCTAGGAAAAATTTTAATTTCCATTTCTTCATCATTTGATATACTCCTTTCCTTTAATTATTGATGATTACACTGACAGAAACTCTTGAATAATCATTTAAAATAAGGGTTGCACTTCCTCCACCAACAAATTTTGCTAAGACTGTACCTCCACCATTATGAATTTCTCCTCCACCGTATTCAAATCCTATATATTCATTAAAGGTATTTCCATTTTTCATCACTACAAACGTATATTCAGCAATACTTCCTGTTCCTTCTTGTTTAATTGGGGTTAAGATTATACTATAGCTTGCAGGTCTTTCTATAACTGTTATAGTAATGGTTGCTGTTTTTCCTCCAGCATTGGTTCGTACGGTTATCGTAGCTTGTCCTACACCGTTTGCGACGATATTTCCACTACCATCTACTGATACAACACTAGCATTATTACTACTCCATGATACCCCTTTATCATTAGCATCTCCTGGAGTAATATTAGCAGTTAGTCTTCCTCTATCTCCTACATACATCGTATTACTTCCTCCACTAATGCTAACATTTGTTGGTAAGATTTCTTTTGGTACACTTGGAGGATTTGGTTGTCCACCATTATTATTATTATTTGATGATGTTTGTTTAGCTTTTATGGTGATTGTCTTAGTTGCTGTTTTTCCATTTTCTGTTGTTACGGTAATCGTTACTTTTCCAGCTTTTACTCCTTTTACATTACCGTTTTCATCAACTGTTGCAATAGAAGGATCACTACTTTTCCACATCATCTTCTCTCTTGTAGCATCATCAGGACTAATTTTTACCGTTAATTGAATACTGCTTCCAACTACTAAAGAACTAGCACCATCTATAGAAATATCTTTAATCTCAATTTTTTTCTCTGTTATCGTTATCTTACATTTAGCACGATATTGATTATCTTTAGACTTAACGGTTATCGTAACCGTACCATTTTTTAAAGCTTTTATCTTTCCATCTTGGGAAACGGTAGCAATACTTTCATCGCTAGATGTGAATACTAAATCCTCGATCGTTATCCCATCAGGTAAAGATAAAATTTTTATTTCATCTTCTAATCCAACTACTAAATTTAAATGATCTGATTCTAATTCAATACCATTAGATTGCCAATGTGCTTTTAGTGTGATATTTTTGGTTATCTTTGTTTTAAAATCAAATAATTTATTATTGAAGTACCATCCTGCAAATTGATAACCTTTTTTGGTTGGATTTTTTGGTTCTTCTATCATATGGTTTTTCTTTACTTTAATTGATTCAACTGCTGTACCACCATTTGAATTAAATGTCACCGTATATTTTCTTCCACTGATTAAGAAAAATAATATACAAGCGATTAATAATGTCAATAGGATTAAACCTATTATTATTTTTTTCTTTTTCATCTTTACTCCTCTTCTTCTTTTATTAGATTTTTCTTTTTTATCTGATCAATCCTCCTATATTCCTCGATAACCGATAGGATTGTTTTATCTATAGAAATTATACTATACGTTCAATTTTTAGTCAACGTTTACATAAAAAAAATTATATTTGTCTTTATCACTATAGTTATAAAGAATTTTATGCAATATTTCCATATAATATTTGTTAATTGAATACTGTTTTATGAGAATTGGAGGCGAATGATAATTATTTTGGAAAGTAAAGATATTTTAGCAATAAACCTTAAGTATTACAGACATCTTGCAAAATTATCTCAAGAAAAATTCGCCGAAATAATTGGTACAAGTTTAATCTATATTAATCAATTAGAAAAGGCTAAAAGAAATCCATCTTTGGAAATGTTGGATAGAATATCAATCAGTATTTCTAATTTATTAGGCAAAGATATTTCAAGTTCTGAATTAATTGTCTATGATAAAAAAAGGGTTATTGTTGCGAAAAGAGTAGATCAAAATCAGATAAAGAAAAATTCTTCTGATCATTCTTAATTTTGTCTTTCATCGAATCTTTTTTATCTTAAAAGATAATTAAAAATCAAGGGTTAATCAGTAATTTCACTTAACTCTTGATTTTTCTTTATTTTATGATCTCTTTTAAAAACTTAGGCTTTTTCTAAGTTTATCCAATAATAGTTACCACTATTATCTTTTTTAAAGGTAAATTTATATTTTGCAAAATCTTGTTGATTATTTTCATCAATTTTAAAATTTTCTACTGTTTCCTTATTTACATCGCTTTGATAAATTTCTTTTTCTAATCCTTTATAAATATTGTAAGATGATCCGGTTATATCTTTTGGTTCAGAAGTTGCATAACTGACATATACATAAGCATTTTCTTTATCTTTCGTATATTGATTAATATAGGAGTAAACTAAATTTGGAGTAGTTCCTCCACAGGTAGGGGTAGTCCAAAAGAAAGTTTTGATCGTAGGATCATATTCGAAGCGAAAGCAATTTCCTAATACGCTTTGATAGGAAGGAACATCTGTTCCATAAAACAATTTATATTGAAAATTTACTTCATCTGCAGAAATTTCTCTTACTTCCATTCCTGCATCTATATATTCTTTTACTAAGTTATTGCTTTTATTTATTTCACTAATGTTAGAAAATTTATTTGTTTCATTTAAATAAGTTAATAAAACATGTAATTTTGTTTCTTCATTAAAATGATGAAAAACATCTCCAAAATTTGTATTATTTTCATATCTGAACTCATAAGCATTGGTATTTGTTTGATGATAATTGTAATTGGTCAGATAGTGAATTTTTTCGGTTAAACTATTTTTTAAGTTTTGATCGGTTATTTCTGTTTCTTCATCTTTTTCATTTTTATTTTCATTTTTTTGATCATTTTGCTCCACTTTACTATTAGATAGTATTCTCTTATCTATACATAAGTATCCTCCTATAGCAATTAAGGTTATTCCTAGTAAAAATAATGTAAGAAATAATCCTTTTCCTTTCTTTTTTTCTTGACCTTCAGAATTATTTTGATTCATTTTTTCTCTCCTTTATTCTTTATTTATCTTTATTTTAATCTTTTTTTCTTCATATTTAAATATTTTTTTTTATTTTTATTGTCAATTCATGACAACTTTTTTGAATGGTTAATTTTTATACTAAATTTGTCTTTCTTTTATGAATTAGGAGAATTAAAAAAGTAGAATTTTTTTAGACTACTTTTTCTTTAATGATCAGAAATGATCAGATCTTTTCTAAATTGAATAATTTTTTTTGAATTTTTTCCTTGGTCTTCTGGTTGATTTAATTGACTGATTAATTTTTTTGCATATCTTTGTCTTACACTTTCGTATAATCTATCACAATCTAGAATAGCACTAGAAATATCTTCTTTTTGCAATTGTTCATTCCCATGAATTGCAGAATAGAAAAAAGCATTACTTAATATCGAAAGAGCAAGAGATGGATTTTCTTCAATATCCTTATAGTTTCTGTTCCTTTTATTGGTTACTTCTAATAAAATATGAAAGATTTTTTTTCGATCAGATTCCGTAAAGGTACATTTTACTTTTGCAATTTGCTCTAATTCTTTTATTTTTTCTTCCATAATCTGATAAACAACTTTTTCCTCTGGTTCATTGACTTGAACTTTAGTAAACCTTCTTCTTATTGCACCATCTTGCATATATTTTTGATATTCTTCCTCTGTTGTTGCTCCTATTAATTTAATTTGTCCTCTAGCCAAATATGGTTTAATCATATTAGCCAAATCTAGACTAGATTCTGTTCCGCATCCTAATCCAACTATAGTATGAATTTCATCGATAAACAAAATAATATCTGGATCTTTTACTACTTCATCTAGAATAGATTTCATTCTCTTCTCAAATTGACCAACATAAGAACATCCAGCTACTAATGATTGGGTATTTAATTCAATAATTGTTTTCCCTTTTAAGATATTGGGTACTCTTTCTTGTTGTAAGAAATAAGCTAATCCTTCTACAAGTGCTGTTTTTCCGACTCCAGGTTCTCCGATTAATAAAACTGAACCAGCAATTAATCCTACCATCATCTTTTCAATTTCTTTTTCTCTTCCTACTGCTTTTTTAAAACGATTACTAATCTTTGTTAAATCTATTCCATACTGATTTAACATTTTATTTTCCTTTTTCTCTTTTTTAATGATATTATTTTCTGATTTTTGATCTTTTTTATCTTCTTTAATAACTTTATCTTCTTTATTAATATATTTATCTAAATTTATTTCTATACTAATTTGGTCCTTTTTTTTATATTGTCTTGATTTTTGCATATTTGCTAAGTTTTCTACGATTATTCTGTTTATTTTCATTGTTGAACTATATTGTCTAATTAACAGAGAGAAAAATTTTGACCCACATAAAGAATGATAATATAATCCTTCTATAATCTCTTCTATTTCCAATTTTTTTAATTCTTCCTTACTTATGGAAAGAATATGATAAATTATCTTCTGATATCGATTTTCATAATAATTTTTATATTCTTCTTCTGATAATTTTACTAATTTCTCATCTTCTTCTATCCCCATGAAATGAAATATATTCTGTTTCGTAATTCCTTCTTTTTCTAATTCTTTCTTTAAGGTAGAATCTCCTTCCAATAAAGATAAAAGCATAGAAGCAACTACTTTATCTTTTTCACTATATTCTGTTTTGATTGGTTGTTTTTCTAATTTCGAAAATATCCGGATTGCCTGTTTTAAAAATAAAATGGTTTTAATTGGTAATTCATCAATAATTTTTTCATATTGAGTATTAGATAAATCCATTTTTTCTACCCCCTCTTTTTCCGCTTCACATTATATCATATTTTATCCAATAAAGCAAGAATTTTTTGGGTTTCTATACAACCTGATCTTGTTCTTTCTGCTCTTTTTTCAATACTACTTCTACAATTTTTTGAGCAATTTCTTTGGTTTTACAAGTAACTAAAAATCTACCTCGATGACAAAATTCAATTCCTTTTATTCCACTAATTTTTTCTAATTCTTCCTTTTCTAACCCTGCCCATTCTTCTGGAAATTCTACCTTTTTCGTTTTATCTTCCATACTCTTAGGAACTGTTTTGATCGCATATCCTCCTCTATTAGATGGATAAATCACAAAAGCAATTTCTTGTCCTTCTTTTTCCTTTAAAATTGTTTCTTCATAAGGCATAAATTCTTCTAATATTAAAGTATGATTTTTGATTTTAGATAATTTTTCTAATACTTGTTTTTTGGCTTTTATCTTTCCTTCTTCAGTTTTAATTTCTTCTAAAAATATTTCTTTGGCAACGTTTACTGCTTTTAAAAATTGTATAGATTCTTCTTGTTGACTTTGATAGCTCGGATTAAATAATTTAATGACATCACAAATTGTTTTTACCTTATAATTTGCCTCTATTTTAGGAAATATTCCATTATCAATCGCATCAATTCCTTCAATTAAATTTTTATCCACTTCTTCGTAAACTTCCTCTGAATTTTGAATTTGTTCTCGATGCAAATAGTCTTTTCCATATTCTTTCCATAATAATCCTATTGAAGAATAAGAAATTCCATTGCTTCTTTTTTGAGCATCTTCTTGATGATGATCGAATTTTCCTCGTCCGATATCATAGATGTAGATTTCCTTTCCTTGATCTTTTTGATCAATAGATGAGGCTCGAAATACTTGAATTTCTTTTAAATATAATTCTAAAAAAGCAGTTGCGAATACGTCATCTGCATGCATTGTTCCACTATGAGTAATACAATTAGCATTTTCTATTTTATTTACTATTTTTATCATTTTATCCTCTCTTCTTCATCTTCTTTATTTTTATATTTTTTTGCAATCCATTCTGCTACCTTAATTCCATCTATTGCAGATGAAGTAATTCCTCCAGCATATCCAGCTCCTTCCCCACATGGGTAAATTCCTTTTATATTTGCTACTCCTTCTTCATCTCTTTCGATTCTAACTGGTGAAGAAGTCCTACTTTCTACTCCTAATAAAATCGCATCATTTAAGGCATATCCTTTTATTTGATGATCAAATACCTCTATTGCTTCTTTTAATGCATGGGTAATCTCTTTGGGAAAAATTTCATTTAAATTAGCAAAAGTATAGTCTCCTTTCGTTACAGGTTTGATTTGACCAAGTCTAGTAGTAACTTTATTTTCTTTAAAATCTTGATATCGCTGAATAGGAATTTTTCCTTGACCCTTTTCATAAGCTTTTTTTTCTAAATTTCTTTGAAATCTTATTCCATCAAGAGGATCAGTACCAAAATCTTTGGGAGATACAGTTACAACTAATGCACTATTAGCATTCTCTGTTTCCCTTTGATAATTACTCATCCCATTAATCGCTAACATGTTAGGTTCAGAAGAAGCATTGATCACATATCCACCAGGGCACATGCAAAATGAATAAACTCCTCTTTTTTCTTTCGTCGTATAGGTTAATTTATAACTAGCAGGTGGTAAATAAGAAGCATATTTTCCGTATTGAGCTTGATTGATCATTTCTTGCTTATGTTCAATTCTAATTCCTACTGCAAATGGTTTTGGAACTATCTTTAAATTATTTTTTTCAAGCATTTCTATGGTATCTCTTGAACTATGACCAATGGCTAATACCAAAAGTGAACAGGGAATCCATTCTTGATGATTAATTTCAATATCCGTAATTTTCCCATCATGAATGCGAATATTGGTGAGTTTGGTTAAATACCGAAACTCCCCTCCATTAGCAATAATCTTCTCTCTTATTTTCTTGATTACCTCTCGTAATCTATCAGTTCCAATATGAGGTTTACTTTCATATAAAATTTCTTTTGGAGCACCATTTTCTACAAACAATTCCAATACTTTTTTTCCACGATAATGTTTATCTTTAATCATGGTATTAAGTTTACCATCAGAAAAAGTACCTGCTCCTCCTTCTCCAAACTGAACATTAGATTGGAAATTGAGCTTACCAGTTTGAAAAAATTCCTCCACTGTTTTTACTCTTCTTTCAATAGGTTCTCCTTGCTCTATCACAATAGGAAAATATCCATTTTCAGCTAAAAAATAAGCACAAAATAATCCTGCTGGACCTGTTCCTACTATAATCGGTCTTCCAGGCAAAGGAATTTTTCCCGATAGGGGAAATTGATAAGTTTCCTTTGGAGAAGAAAATATATCTTTTGATGATTTCTTTTTCAATATCTCATATTCATTCTTTACTTCAACATCAATCTCATAAACATAACATAGTTGATCTTTTTTCCTTGCATCAATAGATTTTTTTCGAATTTGCCAAGAGAAAATATCACTCTCTTCAATCGATAATACTTTTTTTATTTTAGAA
The DNA here is from genome assembly GCA_947599755.1 of uncultured Bacilli bacterium. Taxonomy (GTDB): domain Bacteria; phylum Bacillota_I; class Bacilli_A; order RF39; family UBA660; genus CANQFO01. The sequence continues at coordinate 6,384 of CANQFO010000003.1, read as the reverse complement.
ATTAATTTTTCTTCCGGTTCTAAAACACTTAATTTTAATTGTCTAATTCTTATCATTGATTACTCCTTACTGCTTTACCTGCTAGCATTCCAGATATCCAGGCAAAGCTTAAATTATATCCTCCACAGTCTCCGACAACATCTAATATTTCTCCCGTAAAATAAAGATTTTTGATTTTTTGAGATTCCATTGTTTCTACCTTAATCTCAGTTAAAGGAACACCTCCACTGCATACTTGAGCTTCTTCAAAAGAATTTGTTCCAATCATACTAATTTCTAAAGCCGTAATTTTTTTTATGATTTGTTCTTGTTCTTGTTCTGTTAATTGATGCCATTTTTTTTCTTTTTGCTCTTTATTATCATGCAATAATACATCAACTAATTGATAATTGAGAATTTTTTCTAATGATTCTCCTAACGTATCATCAGGACATCTTTTTTCTCTTTCGCTCAACCAATCTTGAATTTGCTTTGGTGATTGGGAAGGGAAAAATGGAAAAAAATTAAGTTTAATCCTTTCTTTTTTTCCTGATGCTAATCCTATTGCAACATGATAACTTAAATTTAGCGTACATATTCCACTAATTCCATATTCTGTTAATTGAACTTCTCCTTGCTCTTGTCTGATTTCCTGATCATCTTCGATTAAGGTTAAAATAGCATCTGTTCTAATTCCTTTCCACTTTTTTAGTGATCCTAAATCCGCTTTTAATTGAACCAACGATGGTAAAGGAGGAATAATAGTATGATTCATTTTTTTGGCTAATTCATATCCAATTCCTGTTGATCCTGTTTTGGGATGAGCATATGATCCTGTTGCAATGATTACTTTATCTGATTCCATTTTTCCCATAGAAGTAGTAAGAAAAAATTTATCTTTGTTCTTTGTTAGTTTGGTTACTAAACAATTTTTGATTATCGTTACATTTTTCTTTTTTGCTTCTTGAATTAAAGCATGTTGAATGGTTACTGCTTGATTAGAAAATGGATAATAATAACCATTTTTAATTTTAGGAATGATTCCTATTTGATCAAAAAAAGATAATATTTCTTGTTGATTTTCTTTAGTTAAAATAGAAGATATTTTTTCTTGATTCTTACTATGATAATGGATAAATGCTTGATCCTGATTCCAATAATTACATCTACCATTACCAGTGATCAAAATTTTTTTCCCACATTCTGGATTTCTTTCTAATATCGTTACTTCATTATTCTCTGTTTTTGCATAAATAGCTGCAATTAATCCAGAAGCTCCTCCTCCAATCACTGTTATCTTTTCCATAATTTCAATCCTTCTTTCCTTTTGTTTTCTGATATACTTTAGGAATAATTTTTTTCGGTAATTTTATCTTAGTAATATCATCTATCATTTGCTTAAAATCGTTTATATTTTTTAATGAAGTTGATGTTCCAATTAAGGTTAACCCTTTATCTAAAAATAAATCACTTAATTCTTTTCCTTTACTTTCTATTTTGATTCTTACTTCCGCAGTTGTTGCATTGAAAAGAAAACGAATAGTTTCCTGATTGCCTCCTCTAAACTGATAATAAAATTTTGGCTCTTCCAATAATTCTGGATTATTTTCCAAAATGTAAAATATCTTTTTTAACCCTTCTTTAGTAATATTTAGTGAATAATAAATAACTTCTGGATGGGCAAGATATTTTTGATCAAAATATTGAACAAAAAAATCCATTCCTAACGGTGCTAAATTTTGCCCTAATTCTACTCTTTCTTCTTGATCAATATCCATACATAAATAATCCCATATTCCACTATACAATACATAGTAATTTTTTACTTGATGATTTTTTTTAATAATTTTATGAACCTTACTATGATTATCAAAATCTTCTGATTCTTCAATTAATACATTTAATAATTTTTGCCATTTTTGGGCAATAGGAGCGAGGATGTTCATAATTTCTATTACCTCAATCGTATCTTCACTAGTTTGGTTAGAAAGTATTTCTTCTACCCCTTTTCTTGTTTCGTAAACTTTTTTTTCCATTTTTACTTCCTGGTAATTTACTTACCTTTCCATTTTGTTCTAATCTTTAATTTTGTATGCCTCATTCCCGATAAACTGTATAAATTCATTATATCGATAAATGAAAAGGACATCAACATATTTTAGAAAAATAATCTAAATAAGAAAAAGAAAATAAAGGAAAAAAAAGAAGAAAAGAATGATAAAATTTCTTCTATCATTCAATCATATTGATACTCCACAATACTAAAATATATTAATAAATATCATTAGATGTTGTTTCCTTTTTTAAGTATTTTTCTAAAGTTTCTAATATAGATTCTTTTAGTCCCTCAATATAAGCAGTATTTTTTGGATTTAATCCTTTCTTAATAGTCAAAGCTTCTTTCAAATCTTGCTCAGTAGTAGTTTTTGTACTTGGGGTAAATAAAGTAAAGATTCGAATACTTAAGTTTTTCCCTACTTTAATACAACTTAAAATAAAAGTAATTTCTCGATTATATTCTTCATGACTACTTTGAAATACAATGGCTTGTTGTTCTTCATTACTACTTTCTGACAAAGCTATCGTTTTAGTTACAGAACAATCAATTTCACCATCATATTCTTCCTGTAACATTTTCTTTAATTCACTACAAATAATTTCATCTGATAATTGAACTTTACTTAATATTGGTAAAGTTTTCTTCCAATCTTCAATGACTAAAGAATAATTTAATTTCTTTTCTTGATAAGCCAAATTCCTAAAGAAAGCTTGAATATCATCATCATTCCAAGTACTAGATGCAAAATCATAAGCAAATCCTTGTGTTTCAATTTCATGAATTTGACCAATTTTTCCATTTCTAGTATCTGTTTCTAAATATCGAATTCGATTTTGAATTTTATCACTTACTTGGATTCCTCTTCCCACATAGTTAATTAAAATTTCTTTTTCTAATTCAAACAACCCTAAATTCTTCAATGCCGCTGCAATATTTAAAGCTGTTGATCCTTGAATTTGATAATTAATTCGATTATTTACTTGTTCCATAATATAATTTTTCTTACTATTAACGACACTTTCTCCCATTGATTTGTATGTATATAACTCATTATATAAACTATCCGGTGCTTTAATCGTAATCACTTCTATATCATCATACTTTTCTTGAATGGCATATTTATTTTTAAAGAAATCATAAAATGCTTGAATTTTGTTAAATTTATCAGCATTGTATGGCTTTTCTCTTACTACTTGATACATACATACTTCAATTTCTTCTAGTAATTCTTTTGTTAATAATTCAGCATGTTCTACAGCATTTTCAAAAATTTTAGTTTCCTTTTCTAATAAATCTTCATATAAATTTTTTTCTTGACTATATTTTTCTAGATTTTGTTCAAAATTTGGCGTTAATTTCCCATAAGGATACATACTAATAACATTTGAAGCATTTCCTATATATTGCAGTAATTGATTGATATTATTTATTTTTTTCTGATAATTAGTTTCAGACTGTAAAATATTTCTTGCGTTTAAAATATTTTTGACTTTCGTTAACTCCCCTGCCCCTTCATTATTCATACTAATTTGATCAATAGCAAATACTTGATTCTTTAGTTTTTGTCTTGCTGGTTCTATATTTTTACTAATAAATTTGTTATCCATCCATAATTGTGTTTGTCCTATATAATTTAGGCATCTTTGAATTTCATTATTTGCATTTTGTCCTGATTCTAATAAATTTTTAATATTGGCTATTTCATTATTTACAGTATTAACCCATTTTTTTTGATTATTGATCTTTTCTTCTTTAGCATCACTTGATGCTTGAGCTACTCCAGCAATAAATCCATAAATTGCAGCAATGATTCCCACAAACAAACCAATGGAGAACCCTGCATTAATCCAACTACTATAGGTTGATGATCCTATACATGAACCACATGCACATTCAAGACATTCCACTCCCAAATATCCTGTTGCAGCAATTCCTCCTCCTACCATAATTCCATATGCTATGGCTCTTTTTATTCCTTTCATGATTATTTGTAACACGACTACTCACTCCTTTTTTTTAATTTATCAATACTATATATGAATAAGAAAATACTAATGATTTGACTAAATGACAATATTCCATAAACTCCCCTGATTTTATCTCCTCTAAAGAATTCAATCACAAATCTAAATATGGAATAAGAGAGAAAATACCAATAAACGTTTTTCCCATCTTTTTTTTGTTTTTTATGATATAAAATTATAAATGTTATGGTCAATCCTACATTAAACAGGGCTTCTATTAATTGTGTCGGTATACGATTTATGATTTCACCGTTTTCTGATGGCATAGGAACCGCAATAATAGAATGAGAAGGCATCCCGTAACAGCAACCTGCCAAAAAACAACCGATTCTACCAAATATTGAAAACATAGGAAAACAAAAGGCTAATATATCAAAGACACTTTTATTAATTTCGTTTTTGGTAATCATTCTTCTGACTATATAATATCCTAGTAACCCTCCATAAAATACAATTCCTGAATTGATAATTTCGTAAAAATCAATTTTTCGACTATTGATTAACATATCTAAAAATACTGAGAGCATACCAAATAATTTCATTCCGATTAATAATCCAATAATACAAATGATATGCTTTTTGGTTATTTTTTTGATTTCATATCCAGCTTTTATTTCATAATAGAGCATCACTACACTTGTAATTAAAAAACCTATAGATGCCATTACTGTATATGAAGGAATTTCTCCGAAAAAAGCTAATGTTAATGTTTTTTTCATTGATGATGATATTTATCTCTAACTGCATTCATCATTTTTTGTAAATTTTCAGCATTTAGAGCTTCTTCTTTCCAATCTTTTAATTGTTCATTGGCTACATCGCTTACTTTTGATAAATCTAATCCTGTTTCTTTAGCTGCTTGAGCAATTTCATTAATTTTTTGACTGGAATCACTCACTTTTTCTAAATTTTCATTTGCTTCATTACTTATTTCTTGTAGTTCTTCTTGGGTTTTTTCTATTTTTGTTTCAGATTGAGCGATTTCTTGATCATTGGCTGTTTCGGAATTTTGAATTTCGTTTTCTAGTAATCCTCTAGTAAAATCATCTAGCCCTTCAATGGAATTTTTCATCTCCGATAGTGCATCTTTATTACGATTTAGCTTATCTATATTTTGATCTTCTGTTTCTGTTTTTTCTTTAAGACTTTCGATTTTTTGACGGGTTGCTCTAGCATCTAATCCTTTCATTTTTATACCACCTTTATAAATTATCTTTCATTTGCTCTACTTCTTTATTCATTCTAGCAAAATCTTGCTCTTGATGTTGCCATTCATTAAATTCACCATTACTGGTTTCTACTAATTTTTGTCTTAACTTTAAGATAATATTACGATCATCATCTTTTGTTCCTACTTTACTAATATCCTCTTTCGCTCCTGATATATCTTTCGCTGTTTCATTCGCAATCTCTTGTAACTCATTAGTCCTTTTTTGCAACGTATTCAATTCTTCTTTTAATTCATTTTTGGCATCAGTAAATTGCACCGAAGCTTCAGCAAATTTACTTCGCAAAGAATTTCGATAATCTTCTGGCAAATCCGTATTTTCAATTGTCTCTTTTAAATTAGCAGCAATTCTTTCATTTTCTTTAGCTTTTTTATATTTATTTTGCGTATCCGTAACTCTTTCTCCTACTTCCATATGCTCTTTTCTAATCTCTTCAATAGTCATTTTATGATTTTTCATATTTCTATCCCTTCTTTTCTCATTTGATCTATTTTTATAGCAACTAATTTTTTGTTTTTTTCCACGATGTTCATAAATTGAGCAGAAGCAATTTGAATTTGTTCACTAATCGATTTCTTTTGATTTTCAAAATTTTCATGATTTTCTGTTTTGGTCAAATATTCAAGATATTGATCTTGAATTTTAATTAATTCTTTTCGGTATTCTTCAACAATAATATTCATTTGTTTAATTTTATTTTCTAATCCTGGTTCTTCATATTGATATGTTTCTAAATGATGATAAAAGGCATCAAGACCTAAATATAGGTGTTCGATTGAGTTGATAATTCCTTTTCCTTCTCGTTCAATCATTCCCATTTTTAATTGATGATACGTTCCTATTTTATCCATAATATCATATAATTCATAATTGCTTGGTGCAGGGATATCATGTTCTTTCGTATAATGAACTTGTAATTGAAAAGGTCTTAATAATCCCTCATAATTCATGAATGCTCCACCTTGTGTTAATGTTGCCATGGCATCGACTTGCATAGGAGTTGCAGACATTGTATTTCCAATTAGTTCTCGATCATCTCCTGATGTTAATCGGTGAACTAACTTGATATTTGTATTTTTAATTACTTCTGGGG
>CANQFO010000002.1 GCA_947599755.1 uncultured Bacilli bacterium | reverse complement strand
TTATTATTTCAAATTTATTATAACAAAGGTTCTTCCTTTTTTTGTACCTCCTTCCCCAAATAATTTTACACTATCAAAAAGAAAAAATGATTGACAAAAAAGAGGAAAAGTGATAAGATAAAGTGCAAACGCAAAAGAGGGGGAGTTCACATGTATTCAGAAGAGTATGAGCAAAAAGGTTTTCCATTTAGAGACTTTTTATTAAAATTAATATTAGTAGTTATCTTTGTTTTTTTACTAGTATGGTTATTGCCAAAATTTATAACACCAAAAATAGTAACAAAAACAACTAAAGGGGAAAGTGTCGATTTATCACCACTAACATCACAAATTTTTGCTGATAATCTTGAAAAAATGAAAAATGCTGCGATTTCTTATTATACAACAGAAAGATTGCCAAAAGAAGTCGGAGATTATGACAAAATGACATTAAGTGATATGATTGGGAAAAAATTATTGGTGCCATTAATTGACAAAAACAATAAAGCTTGTGATGTCGAAAAAAGTTACGTAAAAATCACAAAATTAGATGAAGAATATATTTTAAAAGTAAATTTAAAAGACAGCGAAAAAGAAGATTATATTCTCGTTCATTTAGGATGTTACAATTACTGTGACTCTGATGTTTGCGAAAAACAATCATCAGATGTAGCAATTAAAGCATCTAAACCAACTAGTACAGTACCTATTAAGGAAAGTAAAACACCAAACAATCCTCCACAAAAACAACCAGAAAATCCAACACCATCAAATGATCCAGAGAAAAAGCCAACTCCATCAGATGATCCAGTACCACCACCACCAGAAGAGCCAGGATATTTATACGAATATCAAAAAACAACAGGAGCAGAATTTTCAAAATGGTCTGCATGGTCAAATTGGAGTAAAACAAGTTGTGATACGAAAGAAATAAATTGTAGTGATAAAAGTATAAATTGTTTAAACAAATTGCAAAGATTTGATCGAAAAGAAAAAATTGGTACATACGATAAAAAATACGCCAAAACTAGAAGTGTAGTCATTCAAACAGGATCATATCAACAAAAATCTTGCTCTAAATATAATTATGTTATTATTAACAAAACAACTTATGCTACGACGACAACTACGACATATACAACAATTAATACGATTACCAAAACAACTGCTCATACTGTTGGTGGCTGGAAATATAACGGACGTGCAGAATATAAAAATCCACCTAGAGATACTAATGATACACATTATGTATTTGTAGGAGCAAACTATAGTTATTGTAATGACACTTGTACAACATTCCCAAATTACTATTATGATTCTTATACCTATACAGGAGGATTGCAACAAGTTAGTTCAACTACTTCAACTCCAGGAGAAACATCAACACATTCTTCAACTTCAAGTTCAACATCATCAAGCGTTACAGCAAGTTGTGGAAGTTATGAAACAAAAACTATTCCAATTTATGATACAATTAATATAACAGAAGCTGATTACAGAAAAGAACCTTTATATGGTACAGTTTGTTATCAAAGTACAAAAAATAGAAAATTATTAGATGCAGGAAAAACAGTAACAAAATGGAGTAAATATAATGATAAAGATTTATTAGACAACGGATGGTATTATACAGGTGCAAAAAAATTAGATAAGTAAGGAGAGAATGAAAATGAAAAATAAAGAAATTAAAAATATAGTATTCTACACTTTTAATAGTAATTCAGAAAAAATCACACAAGTATGTATCTTTTATGAAGATGGAACTGTATTAAATACAGATGTAGAAACAGGAAAAGAAGCATATAAAGAATTACGTAAACAAAAAAATTTAAAAGGAAAAATAGAAGACTATAAAAACAAAAAATATATATATATGGTAAGTGGAGAAACATTTGAGAAATTCTTTCAATTTTTTGCAACAGGAAACACTAAAAAAAGAACCGAAAAAAATAAAGTAGAACATCCAGAACGAAAAGAACAAAAAGTTAATATGGAACAGAAAAAACAAAAACAGCCAAAAAAAGAAAAAGTAAGCATAATATCAAAAATTAAAAACAAAGTAAAAGAAACATCATCTAATATATGGAATAAACTAGCAAATTTTATCCAAGAAAATCGTGTATCTAAATTTTTACAAAAAAATAAATTTACGAAAAAAATCATTGCAACAGCAAGTGCAGCAATTTTAGCACTAGTAATAGCAATAACATCATTTGGTGGAGGAATAGTAAAAAGAATAAAATCAGCTGTATCTCCAAAAGCAAAAAGTTATACAACTGCTTATGCAAAAGGAAATGATGAAGATCTTGATAATATTATTATGGGAGAAGAAGTAAACATAAACGATCAAGAAAATACTATTTCTACTTTCAGTGATTTACTTTTATCAACAACTAATCAAGTTCAAGCTAATGCAATGAGAAAAATCGGTAATTTCTTATCATACTTTAATGAAAGTTTTGCAAATGCCTATATTGAACCAGATAAAAATATAAAAGCTGCTTTAAGTTGGGATGAAGTAATGGCAATGGATCTTGCTTACAATAACTATACCGCAAAAGAATTAAGAAGTATATTAAACGGATCAGAAATAGATAGTACAGCATTGAAAAATGCTTACAAAACAGCTTTATTGCAATTAATGGGTGCACATGTAATCGAAACAAGAGAAAATCCTGTAACAACAGGCAATTTAATTAATTCTGAAGAAGGAAGAGCTTTTTGGGAAAAATATCATAATATGTTCCTAGATTGTAAAGAAGCTACTGGACAAGACAAATTAAATAAAGTAAATGCATTATATCAAGAAGCTTTAAAAGATTTTCCAGTTACAGAAGATATACGTGAGGTAGGAATTGCTCATGCTGATGAAAGAGCAATGATAGAACCATATAAATTTTCAGTAATTCCAATGTTAAGTGCTGCAGAAATGATGTTCCAAAATTTAGAAGTAGATTATACTTTAATGGATAAAGTAATGGACTATTTTGATGATCTTGGTGGATGTAATTATGCAGATGAAATTTTTGATAAAGCAAGTGTAGTTAGTTTATCACAAGCAACAAATTCACAAAATCCTACATATGATGAATTTAAAACTGCTAAAATTAATGATTTAATTGATAGAGATAGCTATGTAATAGACGATGAACACAGAGATTTAAGTCAATTAAATGCCTTCAGGGAACAAGTAAATATTCACTTTGAAATGGAAAATGGACAATTTACAGGAAAAACTTACTATACAACACAAAGTTATACAGAAACAACTAAACATGATACTACTTCAACTAAAACTCATACTAAAACAACTAAAGAGACTACAAATGATCGAAGTGAAGCAATGAAAAAAACAAGTAAAAAAGACGTAGAAGCAGCAGAAGAAGAAGTAGATAGAGAAATTGAAAACGAAAACAAACAAGCAAAAGCAGCCGGAGAGAAACAAGCTGAACAAACACGTGAGGAACAACAACATCAAGCAGATCAAAATGCTGATAAAGTTCAAGAAGAAGTAAAACAAGATGAGCAAGACATGCAAGATAAAATTGATGAGGCAAATCAACAAATTGATCAAAATAATGCTGATCATGATAGTTCAAACGATAAACCAGTAAACGAAAAAGATTTTGGAGATCATAATGTAGACTTTGATGATCAACATTCTGATTCAAATGGAAATTTAAATAATTCTGTAGAAGATGTAACAACAGACTCTACAGGAGATCAATCAAATGAAGATTTACCAGATCCAAATCAAACTGGAGCAGAATTTGATGCAGAAGAAATGTCAACTGAAGAAATGATAGATGCTTATATAGAAAGTTTAGAAAATGAGGGAGAAATTCAAGAAAATCCTCATCAATATAAAAAATAAGATAATTAGAAAGATAATACGGATAATTGGTATTATCTTTTTTTTATGCAAATAAAATTTTAAAGTACGAAAATATTTCTTTCACAGCAATCAAATGATATAATAATAAATAGAAAAAGTAGGTGATGAAAAATGTCAAAATTTATGTTAATTGGTGGTGGAGAAGTAGGGAGAGGACATACTAACTACGAAACAAAAGAAATTGATAAAGAAATAGTAAAAATGGTAGAAAAACCCAAAGCAAATTTCTTATTTGTAGGACTAGCTAGCAATTTCTCTGATTCCTACTATGATACCATGAAAAAAATTTATCAAGATTTAGGATGTCAATGTGCCTATTTAAAAAAGAAAAATATCATAAATAACCCAGACATTGTAAAAAATAAAATAGAAACTGCAGATATCATATATTTCTGTGGAGGAGATACGATAAAACTAATAGAAGACATCAAAAAATATAATCTTCTTCCCTTATTAGATAAAGCAATAAAAAATAATACCGTAATCGCAGGAATGTCAGCAGGAGCAATTATATTATGCAATAAAGGATATTCTGATTCATTAAAATTGCGAGGAGAATCAGAACATTACAAATTTATAAAAGGATTTTCATTTATTCCCATTTCCATTTGCCCACACTATGAAAAAGGCGGACAAAAAGCCAAAGAATTAGAAACAGCAATTAAAAAAACAGAAGAAAAAATAATTTCTTTAGAAAATGGAGTAGCCTTAAAAATTCAAGATCAAAAGATAAACATAATTAAAAGTAACCCAAATCGATATGCCTATTTATGTTACAATAAAAATGGAGTTTACCAAGAAAAAAACTTAGAAAAAGAAATCAAAAATAATGACAAATAAAGAGAAAATAAAATTTAAAACATATTCAAAATCATGGTTACGTAAATTAAAATAGAAAAGAAAAGGAAGGAAAAAGATGAAAAATAAAAATCAATCAATTATTCACTTTTTATTATTAATGTTTTTTATTATTGGTACTTTGTATTATCAAGAAATAAGATCAGAAAATCATACTCAAAATAAGATTCAACAAAAAGAAATTTCTCCAGTAATTAATTCAAATAGCAAACTAAAAGTATATTTCATAGATGTTGGACAAGCAGATGCATGTTTAATAGAAAACAACTCTGAATATATGCTAATTGATGCAGGAAATAATGAAGATGGAAGCAAATTAGTAAAATACTTTCATGAATTAAATATTAATGAATTTTCCTTTGTTGTAGGAACTCATGCTCATGAGGATCATATTGGTGGAATGGATGATATCATTAGAAACTTTAATATCAAAAATTTTTATATGCCAGATGTAGTAACAACAACGAAAACTTTTGAAGACGTTCTAGATGCTTTAGAAGAAAAACAAATTCCTTTTCAAACTCCAGAAATAGATGAAACATTCTCTTTAGCAGATTGCAAATTTCAACTACTTCATATAGGAGATGAAACTAATGATTTAAACGATTCATCTATTGTATTAAAAATGACATATGGAAATCACCGTTTTTTATTTATGGGAGATGCAACCAGTAAAGTAGAAAAGGAACTCCTAAAAAAAGAAATAAGCAGTGATGTAATTAAATTAGGTCATCATGGATCAAAATACTCAACCTCAACTTCCTTCTTAGAAAAAGTAAATCCAAAATATGCAATTATTTCTGTGGGAAGTGGAAACAGTTATCACCATCCTCATCAAAGTACATTAAAAAAATTACAAGAAAATGCCATTAAAGTATATAGAACAGATAAAGATGGAACAATTATTGCCACATCGGATGGTACAAATTTAACATTTGAAACCATGAAAACAGATACAGAAGGGTAGGATAAAATGAAATATATAGTTGATCGAATAGAAGAAGATTACGCAATTTGTGAAGAAGAAACAACAAAGATAGTTTCAATTAAATTAAGTGATCTTCCATTTAAAATTCATGAAGGAAGTATATTTGAAAAAACAGGGAAAAATTATATTCTTCATTTAAATGAAGAAGAACAAAGAAGAAAAGCAATACGAGAAAAAATTAATCATTTAAAAAATATTTCCAAAACAAAAAAAGATAAACTATAAATCACAATAAAACAATATATCTTTTTTTCTAAACAATAAGGAGAAAACTATGTCAAAAAAAATCAAAATTAGCGAGAAAAGTCATTGAAAAAAATATTGAGATCAACAGTAAAAAAGTTGATTATTCTAATATAAATATTGAAGTACGTGAAGTTTTAGAAGAGTATCAAAAAGTGTTAGAGGCAAATTATAAATTGTATAATGAACTTGATGGATATCAAAATAAGATATCCATCAAAAAAGATACTCTAACATCTACTACAACTATTGAGTATTCTAAAATAGATATCAAAAAATTAATTTCATTAGATAGAAACAATGCCTCCTTAATAAAAAATAGTAAAATAAAAGTGAGTGATATGAGAAAAATATATGAAGATATGGGTGCTATTTGTAAAACAAAGTATACAAAATAAATTAAATAATCATTGTTTGTTGAAGTAATTTCCTCATAGAGCAATGGATAGGCAAGAGATCTCAAAAAATAATTTTGTATAAAAAATGAAAAGTCTTTCAATATAGGCTATAACCTGTCCTTGTAACTCAGTTGGATAGAGTAATCGCCTCCTAAGCGATAAGTCGGCAGTTCGAATCTGCCCAAGGACGCCAGATTGTTAATAAATTTCTTGTTTTTAAACGATTTCAAGGCATTTTTATTATTTTTAAAAAGTATCATAAAAATATAAGCATAGGAAGATTTACTATGACTTTTAAAGAATTTGTTTGTAAATACTTATTGCTTATTTTTTAAGTAGTGATTTTTATTTTTAAATTACATTGAGAATGCTACATCGTAAGAAGATAATGATAATAAAAAAAATAACTCGAGTTTTTCTCGGGTTATTAATTTGCTTTATCTAAAGAGGCAGTTATTTCACTATTAGGAGATGTTAACCAAATTTTAGAACAATCATCTGTTATTAAATGACTGACTGCATCGCCAAAATATGGATCTTGATCTCTAGGACCAACAGTATGTTTCATTCGAATAAATGTTATAGTATTTTCATTAATGGTAAAGACACCATGTTCTTCTGTATTTTCAACATTGTAAGTACCATCAGCTTTTAAATTATAAACGCCATGATTAATATCTCCATTTACATAATAAGTTCCAAAACATTTTACGGATGCTGCTTGAAGACAATTCTCTTTGTCATCATCATATTGTTCAGTATCCTGTTTTTCTTGTTCTGATTTCTCTTCCTCTTTTTCCGTTTTTTCAGTAATAGTTGTTTTTTCTTCTTTAAGAAGTTTATCATATGCGATGTATCCTCCTAAAGAAAGTACCAATATAGCTAAAACTATTGTAGTAATAAGTAAAGCATTATTTTTCTTTTCCATTTTTCTGTTCCTCCTTTTCTTAATTTTATCAAGTTAATTAGTTAAAGTACATTAATACTAAAAATAAATTTGTCAAGACTGTAAAATAATTTTATAAAACTGTAGTCCTAATATTATTTATGAGATTTGTAATGAACCTAATGGATTAATTGGAATAAAATAAAACCTTATGCTCAAAAAGGATCTGAATTTTTATTTTCATAAAAATTTGAAATCAAATGGAATCATTGATAACATTGATTGGTATAATTGAATCAATTAACTATGATTCTTTACTTTCTTTTAATAATTGATAAATATTTTCTTTTGCATGTTGAATATTTTTTGGATGAAAATATTTTGAAATTTTTTTACTATTATTGAGATTGGTTACGAGGTATTTTATTTGTTTAAAATAAAGTTTTTTCTTGGTATTTTTTTCTATTTTTGAAAGGGCTTTAGAAAGACTATTTGCACTTCCTTTATAGTAATGGTATTCGTAATTAATTCCTTCTTCTTCTTTTAAAGGAATTATTTCTTTTAACCAAATCGTATATTCTTTTTTATTATAGTAAATACCAGCACCTTCAATAATTGCTAGGTTATTTAATTCTACGTATTTAGGAATTTTAATGAAGTAAATAGATACAATAATTAGTAAAATAAGTAGTACTTTTTTCATCGATATTTCCCCCTAATAATATTTTTAGAAAGAATAGAATTTCTCTTCTTTAGAGGTTCTTCTTTTTTTATAAGGGAATCTTTTATTTCATTTTTTTCAAATGGGATGAAAGGAGATAAGTAAGGAAGAGAGAAGATCTTTAGGGTCATTAATTTATAAAACATATATATTCCTCCTAATAAGACCCCATAAATTCCCAGTAGGGTTGCTAAAAACAAGAGCCCAATTTTGTAAGTTCTCAAAGCATTTACAAGTTCCAACGAAGTAAAGATAAGTCCAGCAATAGAGGAAATTGCAATAATAATAATCATAATAGGAGAAACAATTCCAGCGCTTACTGCTGCATCTCCTAAAATAAGTCCTCCTAAGATAGAGACAGCAGATCCACTAGTAGATGACATTCGTATATCAGATTCTTTTAAAATCTCGAAGCAAATAATCATAAATAGAGCTTCAATATAGGCAGGGAAGGGAACAAAGGTTCTTCCAGCTTTTAATACAAATAGTAATTTTAAGGGAACTAAATCATAATTTCTAGTAGTAACAGCAATATAAATTGCTGGAGTAAAAACAGCAATGAAAAAAGCAAGAAGCCGAATAATTCGAATAAATGTAGTATAAGAAGATTTCTGATAATAATCATCTGCTGTATGAAAAAAATCAATGAAAAAAGTAGGTAAAATAAGCGTATAAGGACTCATATCTACTAAAATTACTACTTTTCCTTCTAATAAAGCCATAACAGATTTATCCGGTCTTTCACTCATCATAATGGTAGGAAAAAAATTCTTTTTGCCTTCCAAAGTAGTTTTTAAATAACTAGAATCAATAATCCCATCAATATCAATCTTTTCTAAAACAGATCGAATTTTTTTAGGAAGATCTTCTTTTACAATATGCTTCATATACAAAATACCAACTTTGGTTTTGGTACTTCTACCAATCTCAATATCTTCTGCATATAAATCGCTAGATTTAATTCTTCTTCGAATTAATCCCAAATTTGTATTATAATTTTCAGAAAAACTATCCTTTGGACCAGTAATAGAAAGTTCACTTTCAATCACTCCAACTCCTCGATCTAAATCTGCTCGAAATTCAGTTGCATAAATTTTTTTCGTAATAATAATTAAAAATCCCTTATGAATATAATCTAATATCTCATCCTTAGTAATTTGTTTAATATTGGTATTAGGTAAAATATTTTCCAAATGAAGAAGATCTTTTTTTTGCAATAATAAAAGCCTTTTTAAAATAAAATCATTAATATCACTTCCACTAGTTAAAACTTCATTAAATACTAGATAAACAATACACTTATCAATTTGTACTTTTTTAAATATATAATCATTAGAAGGACCAATCTTTTTCTTTAAATCATCAATTAAAGTCATTCTTATCACCATTATTAGTATGGAAAAAACTATTCATTCTATGTATATTTTGATATAATAAAATTATCTTTTTAAAAGAAAAAAGATAAAAGATAAAAGAGGAAGTTTATGAAAGTAGAAATAAAAAAATTAGATCATTTTGGTAGAGGAATTACTTTTATTAATGGAAAAATAGGATTTGTAGAAAATGCTTTACCAGGAGAACAAGTAGAAATAGAAATAGAAAATTCATCAAAGAAATATTTTACTGGAAAAGTAATTCATTATGATCAAATTTCTCCTAATCGAATTACTCCTATTTGTCCATATGCAAATTTTTGTGGAGGATGTGATTTACAACATTTATCATATGCAGAGGAAAATAGACAAAAAACTCAAAAAGTAAAAGAATTGATAGAACATTTTGCTAATCTGGATAAAGAATTAGTAGAAGAGATTATAGAACAAATAGAATATCATTATCGAAATAAAATTACTTTTCATAGCAAAGATAAAAAATTAGGATTTTATCAAAAAAATACACATGAAGTAATTCCTATAGATAAATGTTTTTTAGCTAACCAAAAAATTAATAAGTTAATTCCTTCATTAAAAAAAATTGTTACCAAAAATATAGTAGAAAAAATAATAATTAGAACATCAAATGATGAAAAAAAAGTAATGATGAAAATAACAGGAAAAATTAAAGATGTTTCAGATATAGAAAAAAAACTAGATTGCTTAATGATTAATGAAAAAATAAAAAAAGGAGAAAACATTAAAACAAAAATTGGCAAGAAAGAATATTTTTTATCTATTGATTCTTTTTTTCAAGTCAATCAAATATTAACAGAAAAGTTATATCAGGAAGTATTAACTGTAGTAAAAACAAATCATTCAAAAAAGGTATTAGATTTATATTGTGGAGTAGGAACAATTGGTTTATTTATTAGTGATGAAGTAGAAAAAGTAATTGGAATTGATTACTCAAAAGACAATATAAAAAATGCTAATCAAAATAAAAAACTAAATCAAGCACAAAATATTCAATTTATCTGTGATAAAGTAGAACATGTAATTGATTCAATTCAAGAACAAATAGATTTAGTAATTGTAGATCCACCTAGAGCAGGACTTTTTGAAAAAACGATTGAAGAAATAAAAAGAATTTCTCCTCAAAATTTAATTTATATTTCTTGTGATCCGGTAACTTTAGCAAGAGATTTAAAATCATTAACAAAAATATTTGAAGTAAATACAATAAAACCATATAATATGTTCCCAAGAACTTATCATGTAGAATGTGTATGTTTACTAAGTAGGAAAAAGAAAATAAAATAAAAAAACTAAAATTGGAAAAGAAAACAAAGGAGGATATATGATAGATTTAGAAAATAAAGTAGCAATTATTACAGGTGGTACCAGAGGAATAGGATTAGAAATTGCAAGAACCTTTATCGAAAACAATGCACAAGTAATTCTATTTGGATCAAAAAAAGAAACAGTAGAAAAAGCCATAAAAGAATTAAAACAAGAGAAAAAAGAGGTAAAAGGATATTATCCAAATTTAAATAATATCGATGAATTAGAAAAAATTGTACAAGAAATTTATGAAAAATATGGACACATTGATATTTTAATCAATAATGCTGGTATGACAGCCAATCAAAAAATTGAAAATACCACCCAAGAAGAATTTATGAAAATTATGAATTTAAATGTAACAGCAATATTCAATATGAGTAAAGTAGTAATTCCTTATATGAAAAAACAAAAATCTGGTGTAATTTTAAATACTAGTTCAATGGTAAGCATATATGGACAACCATCAGGAGTAGGTTATCCAGCAAGTAAATTTGCCGTAAATGGAATAACAAAATCTTTAGCAAGAGAATTAGCAGCAGATCATATACGAGTAAATGCCGTAGCACCAGGTATAATTCGTACAGACATGATCAAAAATCTTCCCCAAGAAATGATCGAACCATTAATTCAGACGATTCCTTTAGGAAGAATAGGAGAACCAAAAGATATTGCAAACGCCTTTTTATTTTTAGCAAGTCCTATGGCAGATTATATTACTGGAGTAATTTTATCAGTAGATGGTGCAGCTAGAAATTAAAAAGAGAATGAATTCATTACGGAAAAAAATTGAATTTATTTCCTTTTTTTGTTTTTATCTTTTTCTTTTATATAATTCTTGTTATAATGATTATAGAAAGAAGGTGTTCTATGGCCACTGCCCATATTGAAAGTAAAAAAGAAGACATTGCCCCTATTGTTTTAATGCCAGGTGATCCATTGCGAGCAAAATATATTGCCGAAAATTTTTTAGAAGATGCCAAATTAATTAATACAGTAAGAAATATGTTTGGATATACAGGATATTATAAAGGAAAAAGAATAACCGTTTTTGCATCAGGAATGGGAATTCCAAGTATAGGAATCTATTCTTATGAATTATTTAAATTTTATGATGTAGAAAAAATAATTAGAATAGGAACAAGCGGATCATTTCATCCTACCATAAAATTATTAGATGTAATTTTAACGGAAGGATCATACTGTAAAACTTACTTTGATCAATTATTAGATGGAAACAATATAGATTATATAGAAGCAAATCATTCCCTAAATGAAAAAATTCAAAAAACTGCAAAAAATTCTCATATACCATTAAAAATTGGAAAAACTATTACTAGTGACGTTTTTGATTTATATGCAGATTCCAAAGAAGAGTTTCGTAAAAATTTTCCAAATGAGGATTTTTTAGCAGTAGAAATGGAAGCATTTGGATTATTCTATATTGCCAAAAAATTAGGAAAAGAAGCATCATGCCTAATGACTGTTGTTGATTCATTGTATGATAAAAGAAGTTTAACTAGTGAAGAAAGACAAATATCACTAAATCAAATGATTTCTCTAGCATTAAATTCATGTCTATAATAAAAAAAGAAAATACTCATATACTAGAAATAAACGAGGTGATCACATGCAATATACTAGAAAAGATTTAGGTTCTTATCGACTACACTGCATAAGAACAAAAAAATTTAAAACAATAATGGTAAGAGTAGTATTTCATACTCCCATCAAAAAAGAAGAAATTACAATAAGAAATGTATTATGTGATATATTTATGCAATCAAGTAAAAAATATCGTAGTAAAAGAGAATTAACAATAAAAGCCCAAGATTTATATGCAGCTGATTTTCAAACTTCTAATTCCCGTATGGGAAACTATATGAATACTAATTTTTATTTAACTGTACTACATGATAAATATACTGAAAAAGGAAATTTTCAAGCAGCAGTAGAATTTTTAAAAGAAATTATATTTGAACCTGACATAGAAAAAAATGCCTTTGATCAAAAAAAATTAGATATTGTAAAAACAAACTGTAAAAGCGCTTTAGAAGCAATCAAAGAAGATGCATCAAATTATAGTTTAATTCGGATGTTTGAAGCCTATGATAAAAAATCACCAGTTTCTTATCGAATGATGGGATATATTGAAGATTTAGAAAAAATTACCCCTCAAAACCTGTATCAGTATTATCAAAATATGATCACTTCGAACTTAGTGGATATCTTTGTAATAGGAGATATCATAGAAGAAGAAATCATCCAAATAATCAAACAAAATTTTGTTTTTAAAACATTAAAAAAGCAAAGAGTCCCATATCTTCTCCCAAATAGAAAACCAAGACCAAGAAGATTATTTGCCAAAGAAACAAGTGAAAATGTTCAATCAAGACTAGCAATAGCATGTTGTTGCTATGGTCTTACAGACTATGAAAGAAATTACCCTTTAACTTTATATAATGTAATATTAGGAGGAGGAAACGATTCAAAATTATTTCGTGAAGTAAGAGAAAAATATTCTCTATGTTATGATATTTATTCTGTTCCAAATAAATTAGATCATCTATTATTAATTCGCTCTGGAATCGATGCCAAAAATTATAAACAAACAGTAGATTTAATTGAAAAAGTACTAAATGAGATGAAAAAAGGTAAATTTACAGAAGAAAATTTAAAAGCAGCAAAAGAATACTATAATACTGCCTTAGAAGAACTAGAAGAAAGTGAAAGTAGAATCATCGATAATTATTATATGATGGAACTATTAGGTACAGATGATTTAGAAGAAAAAAGAAAAAAAATGAATCAAGTGACCAAAGAAGAAATTATCAAAGTAGCAAAAAAAATCAAAATGGACACAATATTTTGTCTAGAAGGGGTGAAAGATGGAAACAATTAAGCTAGAAGGATTAGATATATGTTGCTATAAAGATAAATTAAAAAACGGTTTAGAAATGGTTTTTGTTCCATACAAAGATAAAAAAAATTACTTTATCAGTTATGCCACTAGATTCGGATCAGAAATTACCTCTTTCGTTCCAATAGAAAGTAAAAAAGAAATTAAAGTACCAGATGGAATAGCCCACTTTTTAGAACATAAAATGTTTGAGCAAGAAAATGGAGTTGATCCATTTACCTTTTTTTCTGAAAGTGGAACAGGAGCAAATGCTTCTACATCATATGATAATACACAATATATTTGCTATGGAACAAAAGATTTCGAAAAAAATTTAAAATTTTTACTAAAATTTGTAAATGAACCATATTTTACTGATGAAAATGTAGAAAAAGAAAAAGGAATTATTTCCGAAGAATTAAAAATGTATGAAGACATTCCCGAAATAAAATTAGAAATGAAACTAAGAGAAAATATCTATCATATTCATCCAAGAAGAGTAGATATTGGAGGGACAATAGAAGAAATCAATAAAATAGAAAAAGAAGATCTATATACTTGCTACAAAAATTTTTACAGTCCAAATAATATGTTTATTTTAATTGTGGGAAATTTTGATCAAGAAAAAGCAAGAGAAATAATAGAAGAAGAAATAGGAAAGAAAAAAAGTATTCCATTTCCAAAAATAAAAAAAATAAAAGAACAAAGTACAATCAATAAATCATACGAAAAAATAGAATCCAATGTACGAGTTCCAAAAATTGGTATGGGAATAAAAATTCCCAAAAAAAATCTAGGAAATTATGATGAGTTAACCTTAGATTTATATTTATCAATGATTAGTACGGTTTGCTTTGGATCATCATCCACATTCAGAGAAAGAGTAAGAAATAAAAAGTTATTAAATAGTTTTTATACAGAATGGGAAACAACAGATGATTTTAAAACCTTATATATGATTGCAGTAAGTGATAATCTAGATCAATTCTTAGAAGAAGTAAAAAAAGAATTTTCCCAATTAACAATTGAAGAAAGTTCTTTTGAACGAATGAAAAAAGTATGGATTGCAAACGAAGTAAAAATGATAGATTATATCGACTCTACAGTACACAATATATATGATGATTATCTTCACTATCATATGGTAGTTCCAAACAAAATCGAACGAATTCGTAAACTAAATATCAAAGAAATTCAAAAAATTGCCAAACAAATTGATTTCAATAATATGGCAGTAGTTATCCAAGTACCAAAAGAAAAAGAAGAATAACAAAGATATAAAAACAGCTCTTTTTTTAAATAAGTAATTCATAGACATATTCAGAACAAAAAAATAAAATTGGGAAAAAACCAATTTTACTTTTTTTTAATCATTAAAAAATGAAAGTTAATCTCGATGATTAGTCATAATTTTTTGATATATATGAGCATCAGTATCGCTTAATTGATTTTCTAACTGGATCATCTTAACTCCCAAACAATCAGTACAATTATATTTTAATATAGGATTCATTCTAGAATCTCCATAAAGTTCTAACTCTTTTGGACGATAAACAATCTCTGGAATAATTTGCACATACTCAAAAAGATTACGATAATCAGTAGAAGATGCTTTTTTCCAAAAACCCATGATTTGTTTACTCTGTGAATTACAATATCCATAATAAGCATGAAGTTCTAGATTTGGTCTGGTAAATTCAATAAATTCAATTACATCTCCGAATTTCTTTCCAATAAGTAAACTACTAACCTTAGTTTGTTGATTCTTTCTACATCCTTTTAACAGACCATCCTGAATCTCAACGAATGTAATCTCATAAGAAGTATGAGGTTCATTAGCTAAGTGTTCCTGATAAGTAATTTCTTTCATAATAACCTTCCTTCTTTCATTATTTTATAGTAATATTTCTCCATTTGTCAATTTGTTTTTTCGCATAGTTCAAAAAATTGAAATTTTTTCAAAAAGTAAGGATAATGAAAAAGAAAGGAGATAAAATGAAATACGTTGTTTTACAAGTAACCTTAAAAGAAAAACTAATTGGTACTGACTCTAAAAATTTAACAGAATTAGAAAAAGTAATTAATGAACAAGCAGAGAAAGGATATCGACTTCATACAATCACAACTGCATCAGCAGAAAGTAAAGGATTACTAGGAGGAGATAGAATCCAAGCTACTTTAGTATTTGAAAAAATTGAATGATAAT
This sequence comes from uncultured Bacilli bacterium, assembly GCA_947599755.1. Classification (GTDB taxonomy): domain Bacteria; phylum Bacillota_I; class Bacilli_A; order RF39; family UBA660; genus CANQFO01. Next base: position 18,781 of record CANQFO010000002.1, on the reverse strand, counting down.
AAAAGAAACTGAGTGAAAATGAATAATTTCTACTCAGTTTTTAATTTAATGAAGTGCAAAACTTAGACAACCTTTCTTACGTTATAATTTTTTAAGGTACTCAATTTGGTTCTTTTCTTTCAATAAAAATTGATTAAATATATGCAATTAATTAAGTATAGAGCTTTTGCAACCACTTAAATTTTTGTTGATGAGATAACTTCATTATCAGAATAGAACAGATAATGGTAATCGATAAGGTAATGATAAAATTGAAAAAGGTTTGATCAAGACCAATTTGAATACTTTCCAAAACTTTACTAACCACACTATAAATCCACATATGAAGATAAAAAATAATAGAGCTAAGAGTACGCAATGCCTGATATATTGGGTGATTAGGAAATTCCAAATGATAAACAAAAGAAAATAAGAAAAAAACAGTTGGAACTAAGAATAAAAACATATTTCCTTCTCTAACAAAATGAAAATAATGGAAAACAAATATTTCCAAAGCCAAAAGGATCATAGAAAAAATTAATCCCATAAAAGCATGCTTTTGTTTAATAGAAATAGGATAAAAGGCAAACAACATTCCAATAGTAACAAATAAGAACCCTTCAAATAACCCATTCCGTGTAGTAACAAATAAATGTTGCATTAAACTAAGAATAGAAAAAAATTGAGGAAAATTATTTTTTAAAGGAACAAGAAGTCCAAACCAGGATTGTCCAAATAATCCAATAAAATAAAAAATGAAAGAGATCACGAATATTTTTTTAAGAGAAACTTTTTTATACAACAACACCGATATAAGAAATACCGCAAAAATTAGGGAACTAAAGTACCATAAATGAATATGACTTCCGACAAAGAAAAAATCTCTAATATAAGTCAGAATAAAATGAAAAGTTCCAATTTTTTGATGAAAAAACCAATTTAATTTTAAAGGAAAATAAATAAGAGACCAAATAAGATATAATCTAAGCAATTTAAAAAGATATCTCTTAACAATAGAAATATTTAAATTTTCTTTATCCATTTTTTTAAATAATAAGAATCCAGAAGTAACAAAGAAAAAAGGAACAGCAATCATACCAAAATAGCCTTGAATAATAAAATTAAGATAAAAAAATAGATTTTTACTTTGTTGTTGTCCAAATGGAGCTACATGAATAGATACAACCAAAATTGCACAGATAAATTTAAAAAAATCAATCGCATGATATTGTTTTCTTTGAATATCGTTTTTCACCATATCACCTCACTATACCCATAATTCCGTCAAGAACAGCCATATTATAGCATATTATGGGAAAACTTACAAGTAAGACAAAAAAAGACCGAATCGGAAATTGAAGATAAAACAGTTGATTTTATAACAATTTTATGATATAATAAGCACGCAATTAAGGGGAATTAGGTGAGCTAGAAAAATCGATCAAAAAGGAAGGTTCTCAAAAAGGTAAGGAGTAAGTGTGAGATGAGCAAAGAGCAAATTAGAATTGCCCATATTGTAGGAAAATGGGTAGGCGGTGGAGTAGAAGCAGTAATCATGAATTACTATCGATATATTGATAGAAACAAAATTCAATTTGATTTCATTTGTGATAGTGATTCAACAAATATTCCCTATGAAGAAATAGAAAAATTAGGTGGAAAAGTGATACTAATTCCACCTTATCAAAAAATAATAAACTATCATCGAGAACTAAAAAAAGTATTAAAAAAAGGAAAATATAAAATTGTCCATTCCCATATCAACACTTTATCCATATTTCCATTATATGCTGCTAAACGTGCAGGAATTCCCATAAGAATAGCACATAGCCATTCCACAACCAACAAAAAGGAATGGAAGAAAAACTTGTTAAAACAAGTTTTAAAACCTTTAGCTAAAGGTTTTGCAACAGACTATTTTTGTTGCTCAGAATATGCAGGAAGATGGTTATTTGGAAATAAAGTATATAATGATGGAAAAGTATATTTATTAAACAATGCCATTGATTTAAAAAAATTTAAATATAATCAAAAAATAAGAAATAAGAAGAGAAAAGAATTAAAAATAAAAGACAATCAAATAGTCATTGGACATATTGGTAGATTTGTTCAACAAAAAAATCATGATTTTTTAATCGATATTTTTAAAGAAATTCATAAACAAAATAAAAATACAATATTATTATTAGCAGGACAAGGACCAGAGAAAAAAAAGATCAAAGAAAAAGTCAAAGAATTACACTTAAGTAAAGCAGTAAAATTCCTTGGTCAAAGAAATGATGCAAATGAACTATATCAAGCTTTCGATATATTTTTATTACCTAGCTTATATGAAGGATTACCAGTCGTTGGAGTAGAAGCACAAGCATCTGGACTTTTATGCATTTTATCTAATTCAATGACCAAAGAAACAAAAGTGTTAGAGACGACAAAAATGATAGAGTTAAACAGAAAAAAAGAAGAATGGGCAACAATAATATTAAAAGAGTATTCTCAATTTGAAAGGAAAAATACATTAGAAGAAATCAAAAGAAAAGGTTTTGATATCCAAAAAGAAAGCAAAAAATTAGAAAAAAAATATTTTGACCTTCTAGAAAAAATAGAAAAGAAAGAAGAGCAAAAAATGAAGACAAGAAAAAAAGTAGGGATAGTATCTTGTTATTTTAAACATAACTATGGAAGTATGTTACAAGCATATGCTACACAAGAAATATTGGATGAATTAGGAATAGAAAATGAAACAATAAACATTGATTTAAATAAAGATTTCAAAAAAGGAAAACAAAAATTTTATCTTAGCCAATTATTCAATTTATCCTTTATTCGATCAAAACTAGGAATGATAAAATTAAAAATAGATAAAAAATTAAATCACCAACTAGGAAAAAATATTCAAATTAGGGACAAAAAGTATGAAGAATTTAGGAAAAAATTTCACTTAACAAAACCATATAAAACATATAGAGAGTTAAATGAGCAGGCAAAAAATTATCATAGTATCCTAGTAGGAAGTGATCAACTATGGCTACCAGTAAATATTGTAGCTGACTACTATACATTAAATTGGGTACCAGATAATATCAATAAAGTATCTTATGCTACCAGTTTTGGAATTTCTACCATCCCGAAAAAATATGAAAAAAAATATAAAAAATTTTTAAATCGAATTTCTCACTTATCCGTAAGAGAACAAGATGGAGTCAAACTAATAAAAAAAATAACCGGAAAAACCGCCAATTTAGTATGTGATCCAACTCTATTATTAGATAAAAGTTCATGGCAGAAATTAGAAAAGAAAGAACGAATCATCAAAGAAAAATATATTTTATGCTATTTTCTTGGAAAAAACAAAGAACATAGAAAATTTGCAGAAAGATTAAAAAAAGAAACAGGATATCAAATTGTATCATTAAATCATGCTGATGAATATGTAAAATATAGTGATATTTTTGCCGATATTACACCCTATAATGTAGGACCTAGAGAATTTTTAAATTTAATTCATCATGCAGAATGGATCTGTACAGATTCATTTCACGGTACAGTATTTTCACTAATTTATAATAAAATGTTTTATAGTTTTAGAAGATATCAATCCAAATCAAAAATGTCTACCAATTCAAGAATCGACTCTCTATTAGAAAAAGTTGGATTGAAAGAAAGAATCATTAGAGAAAATGAAGAAATAACAACTTTCCAAAATCAAAAAATAGATTATAAACAAGTAAACCAAAAATTAGAAGAGTATAGAACGATTTCAAAGAAATTTTTAGAGAATTCATTAAAGTAGGAGGAGAAAAATGCAAAAGAAACAAAATAGATGTATGAATTTTTTCAAAGGCATTGCTTGTATTGGTGTTGTCTATTTGCATTCAATACCAGACAATAGTCCTAATATAGTAAAAATCATTAGTTACTTTTTAAAATTTTGCGTATTATTATTCTTTCTAATTTCCGGGTACTATTTATATCACAATAATAAGAAAAAAATCAAAAGAAAAATCTTTCACATTCTAAAATTATTAATTTTTACAGAAATAATATATGGAATAGTAGACGTAATGATATATGGAAAAGAAATTCCTAGTATGACGAAAACAGATCTAATTATAAAACTATTTACAGGAACTTTTTTCAATAACACACTATGGTTTATGTATGCTCTGTTATGGAGTTATATATGTATGTATTTCATAGTAAAGATCAAAAAGAAAAGAATTTTCTATCATTTATCTTTCCTTACTTTGATAATTCATGTAATCATGAGAACGTTAATAAAAGGAATGCCTTGGTATTCCGCAACGATTTTTAGAAATTTTCTATTTTATGGATTACCAACAGTTTTAATTGGTTATTGGATTAGAGAAAATCGAGAAAAATTACAACAATTATTTTCAAACAAGCAGTGCATAATCATGATAGGTATAGGAGAATTGATGACCTGTATAGAATATGGCATAACAAAAACAGCATTGGACATATATTTAGGAACCATAATAACTGCCTTTTTCTTATTTCTTTTTATCATAAAAAATGAAAACCTTTATATAAACAAAATCATGGAATATATTGGGAAAAATTTATATATGTATATTTATGTAATTCATTGCTTTGCCATTGATTTAGTAATAGAAATTGCCCAAAAAATAGGAGAATTACAGAATCAATTATACGCATGTACTATACCTATACAATCAATTATATTATCCATATTCATTTCTTATATAATCGATAAAATCGAAAAAAAAATAAAAGGAGTTTTATCATGAAAAAAGTTAAAGTATTATATTTTGTAGATAGACTAAGACACGGTGGAATTCAACAATTTTGTCTAGAAAACATTAAACATATGGATAAAAACAAAGTACAAATTGATTTTTTATTACTCGATGATAATCATACCTATCCATTAGAAGAAGAAATAAAAAAGTTAGGATGTAATATTTTTAAAATTGATGCTTGGATAAATAAACCAACAGATTATATTAAACACAAAAAAAACATCAAAAAATTTTTTCAACAACATCATGATTATAAAGTAATTCACCTTCATTCATCCAGTAAAAACTATATGATTTTAAAATATGCAAAAAAATATGGCATAAAAGTAAGAATTGCTCATGCTCATAATATCAATTTTCAAACAAAAAATAAGATAAAAAGATTTGTAGGAAATAGATTAAAAACCCAATTAAAAAAATATGCAACAGACTATTTTGCCTGTGCAATTTCTGCAGGAAGATGGTTATTTGGAAATCAAATAGTTAATGAATCTCGGTTAAAAATAATTCATAATGCAGTAGATTATGATAAATTTAAGCCAAACAAAAAGGTAAGAGAAAAAATAAGAACAAACCTAAATATAACCCAAAAAGAAATCGTTTTTGGAAATGTAGGAAGATTTGATAATCAAAAAAATCATACCTATTTAATTGATATTTTTAATGAAATTAACAAAAGAAACAAAAATACAAAATTATTATTAATAGGTTCTGGACCATTGCAAGAACAAATTCAACAAAAAGTAAAAAAATTAAATTTAGTAGATAAAGTCATTTTTGCAGGATTTGTAAAAAATGTAAATGACTATATGCAAGCAATGGATGGATTAATTATGCCCTCATTATATGAAGGACTTCCAGTAGTAGGAGTAGAAGCACAAGCGAGTGGGCTTCCTTGCTTTATGTCAAAAGATGTAATCACAAAAGAAATAAAAATTACAAAAGGATTAAAATTCATATCATTAGATCATACTCCTAAGCAATGGGCAGAAGAAATCATGAAATCAGATTTATCCAGACAAAAGAATGAAGAAGCATTAAAAAAATCAAAATATTTTATTGAAGATACAGCAAAAGAATTAGTAGAATTTTATCTAAAATAGAAAGGTAGTGAGAACATGAGAAGAAAAATAAATAGGAATACTTTTTTTGCCCTATTACTAATTTTTATCATTGCAGCAATAGGGAAAATATATCAATATAATTTTAGTGATTCATCTGGATTTGGAATTATGTGGTATATTGTAAATGCCATAAATACCAATACATTAATTGGAATGAATTCCTATGATTTTCCTGTTAAAATTTACTCACTATTTAAGTTTTTAGGATTTCAAACTGTTTTAGAGTGGAGTATTTTCTTTACCATAATTTTTAGTATAATCATATTTATTTTATTATTAAAATATAAAAAATACTCCCGAAAAGAATATATTTATATTTATTTTAGTATGTTTGTTTTGTCTTGGACAGTATTTAATGCAAACAAAGATTTAATTCAATTAATCTTTTTGCTGATAATGTATTTTGTTTTCCAAAGAAAAATCAGTAACAAAAAGAAAATTATCATTTCGGCCATCATCTTCTTCATTGAGTCACTTTTGTTTCGCGATTACTATATTATAGAAGCCTTTTTATTGATCATTACCTATCATATTCTTTCCAAAAATTCAATAGAAAAAAGCAATATCAAAATGATAAAAAATTTAATATGGATATTTATAATTTTCTTTATTGGAGTTTATAGTAGTAAATTTTTATCTAGTAGTGGCTTTGAACGATTAATCAGTAGAAGAGAAGCCTTAGAAGAAATGGACAATGTTACAACCATTATTCAAAACGTATTCTCTGGAAATAGTATAATATATTTTATTCCTAACTATTTAATAAATTTTGTAAGAATTTGTTTTCCAATAGAACTAGTAAGATTTGGACCAAAATACATTGTATTTTTTATCTATCAAGTATTCAATGTATCAATTTTATTTCAATCAATGAAAAACATTAATAAAAATAATATTATATATATATGTATGATCTTATCTTATTTAATTATGTTAGTAGCATCTGAATCAGATTTTGGAACATTAGCCAGACATCAATCAGTTTTATTAATGTTTTATATTGAATTAATGAAATCAAAAGAAGGTGAAGAAGATGAAAAATAGCAGACTAAATTTTATTGATATAGCTCGTGCATTAGCAATTATTTTCATTGTTTTTGGTCATATCATTGTTCATAATCAAAATAGCTATTGGTTATTTAAATGGATTTATAGTTTTCATGTTGTACTATTTTTTATTATTTCTGGATATGTATATAATTCCCAAAAAAGTAGCAAAGAATTGATAACAAAAAAATTTACCTCATTAATGATTCCTTATTTTATTTTTAGTATTCTTTTTTTAATTCCCTATCATATTTTTTTTAGAGAAGTAAATACAATGATTCATTCAAATGGTAGTTTTCATATAATGAAATTATTGAAGGAAATATTATATGGAGTAGGCTATGGAGGAGCATTAAAACAAAATACTTCCCTATGGTTTTTGCCCGCTTTATTTACAACAGAAGTATTATTTAAAATTCTCTCTAATTTCACAAAAAAAATAAATCCATGGCTACAATTAACCATATTCTTTTTAATCAGTTATATCGCAACAAAAATGACAATTGTTCTTCCTTGGGGCATAAATACAGCCTTAGTATTTCTTCTTTTTTATGATCTGGGAAAATTATTAAAAGAAAAAAAACTAATAGAAAAAATAATGAAGAAGAAAAAATATCTTTATCTAGAAAGTATATTGGTAATATTCGCCATATATATAAGTCAAATCAATAATACCATCTCTTGTGTAGATTATCGATATGGAAATTATTTTTACTTTATATCAACAAGTATAATTTTTTCTATGCTAATTTTGATGATTAGTTATCAGATAAAAAAGAATAAAACATTAGAAATAATAGGAAGAAATACCTTAAGTATATTAATTTTTCATAAATTAATCGTACTATTTTTCCAAGTAATAATCCAATCAACAAAAAACATTCTTTTAGTAGGAAATATTTATCTTTGTCTATTCCTTGCAATAGGGATATGTATATTATCCATTATTATCTCTATAGGAATTGGCACAGGAATAAAAAAATATCTTCCATGGTTATACGGAAATAAAGGAAAATGGACCATAAAAGAAACAATGATTGAATTATTAAGAGATAATATTAAAGGAATGATTTATATTTTAAATCACTTCAGTATGAAAAAAAGAAAAGTAGAAATTAGTGAAGAAGAATTAATAAAAGAAACAGGCTACCAAACAAAGGAATTATATGATTTTAAAGAATTTGAAATCAAAAAAGAAAGAATTGACTTATCAATTATCATTCCCGTTTATAACTCAGAAAAATATTTACCAAAATGTCTAGATTCAGTTTTTCAACAAGAAACAAAATATCAATATCAAGTAATATGTATAAATGATGGTTCAACAGATTCCTCTCTTAAAATTTTAAAACAATACCAAAAAAAATATTCAAATATGGTTATCATTACTCAGAAAAATAAAGGAATTAGTGGAGCGAGAAATACAGGAATTAAAAATGCAGAAGGAAAATATATAGGATTTATCGATAATGATGATTACGTTTCTAAAGATTATGTGGAAGAATTACTTAATAATGCTTATGCAGAAAATGCCGATATAGTAAAATGTAACTTTGTCAATTATTGGAGTGATAACAAAGAAAAAATCCAAAATGTGATTCGACATCAAGATGCAGTAATCAAAGGACCAATGAAAGAAAAAATAATAGAATATAAAGGATTTATATGGAGTGGAATCATTCATAGAAGATTATGGGAAAAAGTAAGATTCCCCATTGGATATTGGTATGAAGATATGATAACAAGAATAATCATCATGAGGTTATCAAAAAAATTTATCTACCTAGATAAGAACTTATATTTCTATAATATGCACCAAACAAATGCTTCAAAAACACTATGGAAATCAAGTAATATAAAATGTCTAGATCAATATTTTTTAACCAAAAAATTATTAGAAGAATCAGACAAATTAAAAATAGAAGATAATGGAGAAGTATATCTAATATTACTAGAAGAATTAGGAAATATTTTATGGTTAAGAACACGTTCAATGAAAAAAAACACTAGGAAAAAAGTTTTTTATTTAGCATGTAAAAGAATAGAAAGATATAAAATCAATTCCAATTATCAATTGACCTTTGAAGAAAAAAGTTTAAAAACAGCCTTTACCAAGAAAAATTATTTGATATGGTATTTAACATCATTATATATCATGTTAGGAGTAAAATATTTAGGAAGGTGAAAGAATGATTAAAGTATTAATCACAGGAATGTCCGAAAATTTAGGAGGAATTAACACTTATTTATATAATTTGTACAAAAATGCAAATAAAAACCAAATTCAATTTGACTTCATTTGTCATGGAAAAAATAAATTTGCCTTACAAGAACAATTAGAAAAAGAAAAAGTAAAAATATGGAAGATTACTCCAAGAGCAGAAAACCATCAAAAACATAAACAAGAATTAAAAGAAATTTTTCTAAATAATCACTATGATTTTATTCATATCAATATAATGAGTTACAATTGGTATGAACCGATCATATTAGCCCATAAGTATTCTAAAGCAAAAATTATTCTTCATAGTCATAATGGGAACAAAGAATATTTACAAAAAGGGGGAATAAAAGGAATAATATTAGATAAGATAGGAAAATTCAAAACAAGAAATATCCCTTATTTAAGAGTAGCATGCGGACAAAAAGCAGGAGAATTTATGTTTTCCGGAAAACCCTTTACCATATTTTATAATGGAGTAAATATTGAACAATTCCAGTTTAATAAGGAAAACCGAAAAGAGATTAGAAAAGAATTAAAGATTGATGCTCAAGACATAGTGATAGGACAAGTGGCAAGCCTTACCGATAGAAAAAGGCCTCTATTTTTACTCGATATATTTTATGCTTATCACCAATTACAAACAAATTCCAAGTTAGTAATCGTTGGTACCGGTCCACTAATGAACAAACTAAAAGAGAAAATAAAAGAGTACGATTTAGAAAAAAATGTATTTCTTTTAGGAAAAAGAGAAGATACCAATAGAATATATTCCGCATTTGATGTATTCGTCATGCCATCCATGGCAGAAGGAATGAGTATTTCTTTAGTAGAAGCGCAAACCAATGGATTAAAATGCTTTACATCTAAAAATGTAGATAAAACTTCAAATATTACAGGCAACGTAACTTTCTTATCTTTAGAAAATAATGCCAAAGAATGGGCCGAAAGAATTAATCATTCCAATATTCATCGTGATATAGAGGTAAAAAATAAAATTCCCGATGAATTTGATGATCAAAAAAGCTATGAAAAAGTATATCAGTATTATGAAGATAATCTAAGTTAGGAGATAAAACATGAAGGAAAAGTTAGTATCGATTATAGTACCAATATATAATAGTGAACAAGATTTAGATAGATGTATATCAAGTATTGTAAATCAAACATATAAAAAACTACAAATTATTCTAGTGAATGATGGATCGAGTGATAGGAGTGGTCTAATCTGTGACAAATGGAAAGAAAAAGAAGACAGAATACAGGTTTATCATAAAAAGAATAGTGGAGTTTCATCTGCTAGAAATAAAGCCTTAATGAAAGCTTCTGGATTTTATATAACCTTTATTGATTCAGATGATTATATTGATTCAAACTATATTGAAGATATGATGAAAATAGCCTTAGAAAATGATTTTCCAGATATTATAAAATCACAGTCTGTTAAAGAATCCAAAAAATATAAAAATTTCTCTCATAATCTTTATTGCGGATTATTGGATTTTCATCAAGATTTTGATAAACTAGCTGAGATGTTTGTACAAAAGCATGAGTTTGGATCAGTATGTAGTTCATTATTCAAAAATGAAACCATTAAGAAAATAAAGTTCAAGGAAGAATACAGCTATGGAGAAGATTATTTATATTATTTTACATGCTTAATGAAAGCAAAGAAAATATATATTACAGATAAAACATATTATCATTATGTGATAAATGAAAATAGTTTAACGCACAAATTTGATTCCCATAAAATGATGAAAAAAATAATCGATCACTATAGAATTGATTTAATCCTTGATCATTATTTTCTAGAAAAAAAAGAATTGAAATACATCAAAGGCTTGTTAGAGTGTACATATAACTCAACAAAGGGCTGGTGTACACAAATCGCAACAGAATACTCTTATAAGCAGTATATTAGGATGATGAATGAACTATTTCAATTAAAAGAATATAAAGATTTCTTAAAAATCAATAAAAAATATGGAAATTTTAACATACAATCTTATGCAAGTTATACATGTTATATCAAACTGAAAATATACGGCAAAATGAAAAAATTAATCAAACAATTCCTAAAATAAAAATGAGGAAGAATAGGTGATATAGATGAAAAAAGAACGGATTAGCATAATAGTTCCAGTATATAATGTTAAAAATTATTTGGATGAATGTATAAAAACCATTGTAGAACAAAGTTATCAAAATATTGAAATAATTTTAGTTAACGATGGTTCAACAGATGGATCGGATAAAAAATGCAATGATTGGGCATTAAAAGATAAAAGAATTAAGGTATACCACAAAAAAAATGGAGGAGTATCATCAGCAAGAAATCTAGGCATAACGAAAATGCATGGAGAATATGTTACGTTTATTGACTCAGACGATTATATCAAGAAAGACTATATAGAAAAAATGCTAATACAAGCAAAAGAGTATAATGCTGATTTAGTTATAGGTAATGCAGTAATTGTTACAGAGAAAAATAATAAACCATTTAATAGTAATAGTAAATTCATGGAATTAAATAACGTCGATACATTAAAAATGATGTTAACAGGAAAACATTTTCAAACAACCCCTTGGGCAAAATTATATAACTCAAGCATAGTAAAAGAAATATCTTTTAATGAACAAATGGAAATAGCTGAAGATCTTGATTTTTTAATAAAATATTTAGAGTTGTCAAAAAAGACTATTTTAACACCTTATCATGATTATTATTATCGGATCAGACAAAATAGTAGTGTGAGAACGAACAATAAAAAAATGGAAACGGAAATAAAATATGATAAAAAGTTGATAGAAAAATATAAAAGTACTACTATTGAAGAATATGCGATAAAACATTTTGTGAATATAAATTTAAATTATGCAATGAATCAAAATTTAACCAAAGAAGAAATAAAAATAATAAAAAGAAATATTGGCAAATACAAAAAGAATTATTCTATCTTTAGTACTGCTAGCAAAAAGGAAAAAATTAAATATATTATCTGCATGAATTTTTATTCGATGTATAGATGTATAGGGAGAAAATTTTTTCATAAACAATAGTGTTGAAGTAGGTGAAACAAATGAAAAAAGAATTAGTGAGTATAATCGTACCAGTTTACAATGTAGAAAAATATTTAGATAAATGCATAGAAACATTAATTCATCAAACATATCAAAATATAGAAATTATTTTAATAGATGATGGATCAACAGATTCCAGTAGAAAAAAAGCAAACGATTGGAAAAAACAAGATAGTCGAATCAAAATGATTCATCAAAATCACCAAGGAGTATCATCAGCTAGAAATAAAGGAATAAATTTAGCAAAGGGAAAATATATAATATTTATTGATGCTGATGATTATACAGATAAAGATTTAATTGAAAAGCTAGCCAATAAAATAGAGACAACCAATTCAGATTTAAGCGTTTGTGGATTTTATTATGTAAATAAGGAAATTAAGTCTTCTACATTATATAATCAAACATTAAAAGAAATGGATCAAAAAACATTCCTAGATAATATCTGTAAAGAGTATTATAAAGGTTATTTATGGAATAAATTATTGATCAAAGAAAAAATAGGAACGCTAAGATTTGATGAAAACAAAAAAATATGTGAAGACCTATTATTTATAGTGAAATATACCTTAAATTGTCAAAAAATATCCTATATTCCAGAATCATTGTATTATTATGTAAACCATCAAAATAGTACAATGGATTCTATAGATAATCATAAACGTCTACAACAACTATTAGCAATAGAAGAAATCATTGATATCATAAAAAAAGAAACAACTTCTTCTATCTATCATAAATTGGAAAATGATTCTATATTGATAGGAAAGAGTTTACTTTATCAATATCAAAAAGAAAAAACTACTCAAAATCAAAAAACGATAGAAACACTAAAAAATTTAATGACAAAATATAGAAAAGACAAATGCATAAAATATGAAAAAAACTTATCCAAAAAAATCAAATTATTCTTATGTATATATACAAATAATCTATATCAATATCTAAAAACATGGAAAGGGGATAAATCATGAAAATAGCAGTAGTCACTCCAGGAATTTTGCCTGTACCATCTGTAAATGGTGGAGCAGTAGAAGTATTAACAGATTATATTATCGATGGATTTCTAGAACATCAAGATTTAGTAGATGTTTATACAATAAAAGATAAAAAATTAGAACAAATCAATAAAAAAGGATTACGAATTATACAAATTTCTTTTCATCAAATAGAATTTTTTATCTGCAGATGTATCAATTATATTTTTAAACAGTTAAAAATAAATATAGTAATTTTTCCCTATGATTTAAAATTAAGAAAGCAAATAAAAAAGAATAAATATGATTATATTATTGTAGAAAACAATTTATTACTATATAGAAACGTCTACCAAAAGTATACCAAAAAATATAAAGATACAAAATTTATTATGCATATCCACAATACATTATCTGATAAAAGAACCGAAGAAGCCTATAAATTCATAGCAGATACTGCCGATAAAATTATATTTGTAAGCAATTTTGTAAAAAATAATGCTCTTAAAGTGAAAAAAAGTACAAATGTAGAAGTACTTTATAATGGAATTGATAAGAATTTGTATAAGAAAAAAGCATATAAAGATATTAGAAAAAAATACAACATTCAAAAAGAAAACATCGTATATATTTTCACCGGAAGAGTAACCAAAGAAAAAGGAATTTTAGAATTAGTAAAAGCATTTAACTTATTAAATAAAGAATATAAAAATGTAAACTTATTAATCGTAGGAACAAAAAATTTCAATTGTGATCAAAAAGATGATTATTTTAAACAATTAGAAGAAGAAGGAAAAAACAGCAATATCATATTTACAGGATATGTTGATAAAAATCAGATACCAGATTATTTATACGGATCAGATGTAGCGATCTTACCATCAACATGTGAAGAAGCATTTCCACTATGTGTATTAGAAGCACTAGCATCCAAAAAAGCAACCATTGTTTCCAATTCAGGAGGAATAATGGAAGAAGTAGACAACCAATGTGCAATCATTGTTAATAAAAAAGAAAACTTAGTACAACAATTATATGAAGCAATGAAACAACTATATGAAAACAAAGAATTAAGAAAACAATTAGGAAAAGAAGGATATAAAAGAATATCGAACAATTCAGCCTTTGATAAAAATCAATATTTTAAAAATTTTCTCAAAATAGCCCAAATAGAAAGGGATGCAAAAGATGAGAACAAGTAATTCCATTAGAAATAGTATAGTAGCAGTTACCGTCAACTTTTTTTCCATCCTAATTGGATTTATTTCTCAAAAACTTTTTCTTTCCATCTTAGGAGCAGAATATTTAGGAGTAAATGGCTTATTTACCAATATTTTATCAATGTTAAGTATTGCTGATTTAGGAATAGGAGAAGCCATAATCTTTCATTTATATAAGCCAGTAGCAACAGAGGATAAAGAAAAAATTAATGCTTTGCTTACTTTATATAAAAGAGCCTATCATATAGTAGCAGTGATTATCTTTCTTCTTGGTTTATGCGTAATTCCATGGATTAATCTATTTGTAGGAAAAACAGAGTTAACCTTAAATTTTACCATAATATATATTATTTTCCTATTACAAACATCAATATCCTATTTATTATCTTATAAAAGATCAATATTATATGCCTATCAAAAGAATTATATAATAAATATCATTCACTTAGTTTATTTAATATTTCTAAATGCAATACAATTATTCTTCTTGTTAATGACCAAAAATTATTATTTATATTTAATAATCAAAGTAATATGTATCCTATTAGAAAATATAATAATCACGATATTTGCTAATAAATTATACCCATTTATTAAACAAAAAAGTATCAAAAAATTATCGAAAGAATTAAAAAAAGATATCATTGCAAGAACAAAAGCCCAATTTTTCCATAAAATTGGTGCCGTAGTCATTAATGCAACAGATAATATCATTATATCAACATTTATCAATATTTTAACAGTAGGATTATATTCCAATTACTATTTAATTATTAGCTCAGTAAAAACACTATTTGGCCAGCTAATATCTTCAATCACAGCAAGTGTAGGAAATTTATTAGTAGAAGAAGATAAAGAAAAAGAGTTTCATGTTTATCGAAAAATAAGATTTTTAAATTTTTGGATCAGTACATTTTGTGGAATTTGCATTCTAACAATGATTCAAAGCTTTATCATTTGTTGGCTAGGGAATCAATATGTGTTACCAATTTTTGTAGTCATCACTTTAGTAATCAATATGTACCAAAGCATGATGAGATCATCCAATGATTTATTTTTATCCGCAGCAGGAATTTGTGTAGAAAATCGTTTTGTTCCAGTCATAGAATCAGTATTAAACATAGCCTCTTCTATTTTATTAGTACAGATATTTGGATTAGCCGGAGTTTTTATGGGAACAATCATCAGTAGTTTAGCACTATGGGGATATAGTTATCCTAAGTTTGCTTATAAAAAAATCTTTGGTAGAAAATATTCGAATTATGCTAAAGAAAATATTGGATATTTCCTATTATTTATAATGATTTCTAGCATTACCTTCTTCTTTTGTAAAGTACTAACCATTCAAAACAGTTATATTCAAATGATAATCAATGGGATCATTTCCCTAACAATCCCCAATTTATTACTATATCTACTTTTTAGAAATAGTGATAACTTTCAATATTTTCAAACACTAGGAAAATCCATGCTCAAAAAATTAGAGAGGAAAAAATATGGAAAAAAATAAAGTAAGACAATCAAATTTAGAATTGCTAAGAATTGTATGCATGGGTTTAATCATATTAGCCCATTGCATTCAGCATGGTAACGGCAATAATTGGAAAATGCTACACTCAGCTTTTTCCACTAATCACGTTTTTGCAACAATACTTGGAAATTGGGGATATTTAGGAGTATCAGGATTTATCTTAATTAGTTGCTACTTCATTTCTGAACAGAAAATAAATTATAAAACCAAAAAATTAGTACAATTAATCTTACAAGTAATGTTTTATTGCCTGATTCTAGCAATAATCGGAGTATTAATCAATGGATTCTCTTGGAATTTTATCCTAAAAGAAGTGTTAACTCCATTTTATAGTCAATATTGGTTTATTACTTCATATCTAGTGTTTTATCTAATTAGTCCATATTTAAATGTATTGACCAAGAATTTACAATTAGAATCATTAAAGAAAATCGTTATCGTATTAACCATAGTCATTCCATATTATTTAATATTATGGGAAGATGTTTTTGGAAATATTTCTTATTTTATATATTATTATTTCATCATTTCTTATTTAAAAAGAAAAGAAAATAACTTTTTTGAAAGAAATCGTTATCAAATATTTTTTATAGGAATGATTATGATAACCCTATGTTCGTTAGGAATTACCCTATTAGGAACATATCTAAATAGTACAACAATATTAAATCAAACAACAAAAATAAATACAACAAACAACATCATTTTAACCATGATCAGTATTTCCATGTTTTATATATTTAAAAAGATGAAAATTCCTTATATAAAATTCATAAATAAATTAGGAAAAACAACATTTGGAATTTATATTCTTCATGAAAATTTGCTTTTTACAGAAAATATCTCTCTATTATGGGATAAAATATTTAAAGTAAATCAATTATGGTTATCTCCATATTTTCCAATTTATATCTTACAAGCAATGCTCATAGTCTTTATCATAGGAGCCATCATAGAGACAATTCGATCTAAGATAATCGATGACTTTCTCCTAAAAAAATGTACGATTCTTGATCAAATATGCAAAAAAATAGACAATTGGTATATCGGAGAATTAAAAAGTAAAGAAAAAACGACCATATCTTTTTAACTGAAGAAGTAATACCATCCAAACGGAAATCAAACAAATTTTTCTTTTATAGACTTTTTCCACGAGAATTGGTACAATAATAATAGGAGGATGGAACTATTATGAATGATGATTTTAAATTTGAAGACTTAGGATATGAACCAACATCTCATAAAAAGACAAGAGGAAAAAAGCATATAATTAAAAGTATTTTTATTGTTATTTTTTCTTTATCAATGGGAATTTTAGTTTACTTAATTAGCAATTATTTCTTTGGTCCAAAAACTTCCACTGATAATACCTCTATATCAACCGAACTAAATATAGAAGAAGATAAAGTTTTAGATTTATATCAAAGTATTTCTTACGCTCCAACCGGAAAAAGAGATGAAAAATTTATCAAAGAAGCAAATGTACAACTAGAAGATTTCAATAATTATGAAAAATATTGGTATGCACTTCAATATGCAAAAGCGAGTGATTTTATTGATACTAAAGAAATAGATGAAAACACCAATCTCCCAATTTATAGTCTAGAAAAAGAAAAAATGCTAGAATATATGCAACATTTTTTTGGAAAAAAAGTTACCTATTCCACGCAAAGTGATATCACAATTACTTTTCCCTTTGAAATAAACGAAAAAAATACAGGGATAATTTCATATGACAATGAAAATTCTAAATATAAAGTTATTTTCATCAGCAAAACCAATCCTGATCAATCGCCAAAATCATATGCTACCAAATTAGATAGTGCAGTACAATTGGCAGACGGATCAATAGAACTAAGAGAAAAAATTATCTATCTTAATTTAGTTCAACAACAAGATGAAACCAATAATCCAATTGATCAATATACATGCTCAATTTACAAAGATTATGATCATACTATGTTAATTAAAAAATTAGAAGGAATAACAAAAGAAGAACTAAATTTTCAAGAAATGATAGATCAATATTGGCAAGAAATAACTACAATTACTTATACATTTCATAAAGACGACACAAAAGAAAAATATTACTTCTATTCAAGTAAAATTCAAAGTGAATAAAAGAGAAAAAAATGAATCAAAATTTTTTCTTTTTTTATGAAAAAATGAATGAAAAAGATATAGTTCGTTCTCTAGATAGTAGAAATAATAAAAATATTGTATACTGAATATAGAGGTGATTAGTTGAAATTAGACAAATTTACTTGTGTAAGTGATATAAATATGGATAAATATATAGAATTTCTGGAATATGTAAAAAATAATATGGAACATCCTGATTGGTTAGGAGATTTTTCTAAAGTTGATTTAATTGATTTAGTTAATAATAAATCAAAAATATGGGTTTATTATTTTAATAATGAACCTGTATGTTCAATGATGATAATTCCTATTGATGAGAAATCATTATCTGAATTAGATCTTAATTTAAACGATAAAGATGTAGTTGAATATGGGCCAATATTTGTTAATCCTAAGTATATAGGTAAAGGATTACAATATCAAATGTTTTTAAAACTCGATGAATATTGCCGTAACTTAGGGTATAAGTATGCAGTTGGAACAGTTCATCCTGATAATATATATTGTATAAATAATTTTATCAAAGATAAATTTATATTTTTTAATCAAAAAAAATTGAAAAGAGGGATAAGAAATATTTATTTAAAGGTTTTTCATAAAGATAGTCTGAAAAGAAAAATGGAATTTATTTTATAAAAAAAGGTAAAAAAGGGCAGACTTCCCCTTACCCCAAAG
>CANQFO010000001.1 GCA_947599755.1 uncultured Bacilli bacterium | reverse complement strand
CTGGTGCTTGTTTTCCTTGATTATAGGCCATAGTTTGTGTATCTGCTGCATTCATACTAGCGGCTAATGCTCCTTTTACTCCTGCACCACCGATTAATGCAGCTGTTCCACCTAACATAGCAGAAAGTCCAATATTTGTCATATTTCCTTTTAATCCTAATATGTCTTTGATGAATTTAGGTGCCATTCTTAGGAAGAAGAATAAGCCTAAGAAAATGAAAACCCAAGATAGTGCTCCTACTATACCACTTCCATTATTAATGATAATTCCATTTGTTATCATATCCATCATTAAGAATAAAACAAAGTAAATTAGGGCTAACCGAATAAATAAGTCTGCGTAGGTAGAGGTTAGTGCTTTTACCCATGAAGCAAAAGCTCCGTCTTTTGAAGATTTTGGATCGACATATGAAATAATGGGAATTGGAGCAATTAATCTTAATACTGCTAATTTTACTGAACGAACTACAATATCAATAATAAATCCTAGAATAATAAAGGAAAATGCTAAGGCAGTTATCATTGGTAGTATTGGTATATAAGCAAATACATATCGATCATCTCCCCAAAGTCTTGTCCATTTGTCTTTTGCCCAGGCAATTAATCCTCCTGAGTTTGCTTGGGTACAACTAATATTAATGATATCTAAAATTTCACTTGGACTTGCATCTACTTTAGTATATACGTCTAATATTTCATCATCAATATCTTCACACATTCTGTTTTCATTAAACATTTCTGGATCTTTTCCATCTGCTTCTCTTATAATTTTTTCTTTTAAATTAATCCTTACAAATGCTTTTAAAATTGTACTTGTAAATATATTGGTTGATTGTTGCAATTTTTCTCCTTGTGATACGGAATCTGTTACTCCACTATCATTGGTTCCTAAGATTAATCTTCCTAAAGTATTATTCGATAAGAGACGATTTTGCAAGGAATAAAGAGTTCCAAATAATAATCCATTATTATTTAGTTCTATTTCATATTCTGTTTGAGCATTTGGAATATTAATTGGTACTAATGCAACAAGCATTACTAGGGCAATGATAATTCTTGTAATCACTGAACCAAATCCACTTTGTTTATCCACAAATTTATCAGGATTCATGATTCCTTGTAAAAACTTTAAGGCAAGGAAAAATAACATAAAAACTCCAATAATTAATTGAACTCGATTATAAAAGTTTTTGATTGTACTGTTTGAAAAGATTTCTACTGTTGCTACATTGAAGAAAATTTTAAAAATTATTCCTAATAGTGCAAAAGCAGGTCTATCTAATACCCAAGAGCATAAGGTTCTAATTAAATCGTTTTTAATTCCTGCAGAAGAATTGTCATTCATCAAATATCACCTCTTAACCTTATCACCTATTGTTTGCACGTTTTTGTTCTATATTATATCATATATTTTTCTTTTTACTAGTTTTTTCTGTTTTATTTTCGATACTTTTTCTATTCTATCATATTTATTATAGCAAAATAAAAAAAAAATAGCAATTGTTCCTTTACTATTTTTACCTTTTTTATTTTTCTACTATATATGCAGAGGCCCAACAGTTTTTCCAGCTTTCTGTATCTCCTTCTCCACCTTTTGATACTAAATTCATTACTACTGTTACAAGAGATACTACAAAGAAAATTGCTGCTGCATAAATAAATCTTTTAATTAATCTTCCTTGGGCTGCTTTTACTTCTTTTTCTTCACTAGAAATAACTGCTTTTCCTAAATCAACTGTTGCGAAAACAATTAAAAGGATTGGAATAACAATTTGAACAACTGGCATTACTCCTTTTTTTAATACTCTTACAATTGGTAATAGTCCTCCACAACTATCTAAATCTGCTCCAATTTGAAATAAATTTGACATAAATAACCTCTCCTTCGATATCTCTATCATACCTTATATCTTTTTTTTTGTCAATTATTAGCGCCTAAACAATCCAAATATTTTATTAGAATTATCTTTTTTTTCGCCTATTGGTTGATTTAATAAACCAATTCTTGATAAGAAATCATTGATTATTGCATTTTGTTTTCTATCATCTAAGGGTGGCATATTGTAAAATACTTTGAATCCTGCTTCATATTCAAAATCATTGACATCTTTATTTGATAATAAACTTTTATTTAACATCACTCTTTTTCCTTTTATTTTGGAAAATATCATTTTGTTTTTTCGAATTAATTTATTTAATTTAATAATACTTGGTTCAATTAAATAAATGATTTCTTGGCATACTGCATCATCTGTATCATTGTTTAGATCAACCAAAATAATTTGAGCATTTTTTTGATTTGCTATTGTATTTTTTAATTCTGCTTGAGTAGTTGAAATTAAATTTTTATCATTAAAAACTTGAAAATCTCTGGAATTTACTTCTATTCCTACTACTTTTTCTCCTAATTCTTTTGCTAATTCTTTCTTTAACATATAAATTAGTGTTGTTGCACCAGCATGTTCAGTTACGTTTCTAAATCCTATTATTCGATTTTTTCTTCCTATTGATTGATTGGATGATTGGTTAGGTTGATTAGATTGATTAGGTTGATTTGTTGAAAAATTTCCTACTGTATTTTCTGAAGATGCCATTCCTAATTTTTCAATATGTTCTACATCTTTGTATGTATTTGGCTTTTTTAATAAATATTTAATTCCCTCAATATTAGTGGTAAAATTATATATTCCTATGGAAATTAATTGTGCTAAAAAATTAGATGTACATATTTTACTTCCTTCTGGTAAAAAGAAAATAATTTTTTCTACATCTAATCCATTTTTTAATTTTTTATAAGTTTCTACATTACTATAATCTTTTAATGCAGTTACATCTAAAATCATTCTACTATAAAAAAAGTTTTTAAACATTTCTATTATTTCATTTGTATCATATGAACCAGAAATACTTTTAATAATATCAATATCTAAATTAGATAATAGATTTTGCTTTTCATTTGCAACAATTACATTCACTTTTCATCACCTTAATCTTAAGATCGTAAAACAATTTGTTTTGTATCTCCTGATACATGAAATATTTTTAATCTTGGCAATATTTTATTAATTATTGGTATATCAATGTTGATTGCTGTTATAATTTTAAATGTAGCTTTTCCCATTCCTTTGGTATTTGGATTAGATCCTGAAACAGGTGTCTTAATCCAACAATATCCATCATCAACACAACCATATTCTTGTGTTTGTGGTAAATTATAACTATTTATTAGGCTCCGATTTAAGGCATCTCCTGCTACATTATACCCAGTATCATGCATATATTGCTTGATTTTTTTGGCACAATCTGTATTTTGATCTAGACAGTTTCCTTCATATTCTTCAAAATAAGATATAATCCTATTTTTGGTTCGAAATGCTTTCATGTAACTAACATTAAATGCTAAATAACCAGATATGATTGCAATAAATACTGCAATCATTGTTAAACTGATTACTCCTCCTGTTGCCTCATTCATTTAGCTCCACCTTCTTAACTAACGCCCTGAGCCTCTTTGATCTTGATCTGGAACATTTTCAATATTATCCCAACCATTGTTTATCGTATCTTTAACACGTGGCCATAAAAATGTCATAAAAAATGTAAGTACAGCAGTAACTGCGATTATTGTAATTACTGTCAAATTTAATTCTCCTGATGCTGCTTTCATTGCTTTTTCACATCCTTTCCTAATCTTATTTTTATTGTACCAAATTTATTTTTTTTTATCAATATTTTTTATATTTTTTTTCTATATTGTACACTCTATATGTTTATTTACTTAAATTTTTGTGATTTAAACATTAAACATCATTAACATAGCAATTAAAATAATTAACATAACACCAATACCAGTTACTACTAACATAACCATGGTTTGACTTTCCATATGATTTAGTCTTTCTTTATATTTAGTTTCTCTGGCTTTATTTTGTAAATTGGAAACAGTTTTTGAAAACATCATTAATCTTTCTTGCTTTTTTTCTTGTGAACCTAATCCTAAACGATATAGAAGTCTCATCATTCTCATGGAATCTCTTACTGGATAGGTATTAGCAAATTCCATGTATGGATCTATTGTTGAATCTCCTGAATTGATTCGATCAATTAATTTTCTTAGTCCTGGTTTGAATATTTCAGGAGCATCATCAATTGATTTTCCTAGGGCTACAGGAACTGTATAATGTTGGATTAAAATTTCTAAACTTTTTAAATAATATGGTAACATTACGTCTACATCATGTAAATGAGCTTTATAATAACTTTTTAATTGCATGTAGTTGGATTTAAAGATTACTACGGCGATTACTGCAGATAAAATTACGTTTAAGAAAAATTTTGAACTTCCTCCACTTACCGTAAATGCTAAGACGACAACGAAGGTGATAAAAGTATTGGTAATTCTTTTCATATATAATTGATCTACATTAACATCGTCTCCGTATTTTGCATAGACTAAAAAGTTATAATCTTCTTCACGAAAAACTTCTAGATATTTTTCATTATCAGCAAAAAATTTATTTTTATCAATAGTATTATTATAGATTAGTATAAATAAAATGATTGCTCCTGAGATTAATACTTCCATTATTCTGCACCTACATTCTCATTATAATATTTTTCTCCTTTTAGAAGGAAATAGGTATTGATAATTAATACTGCATGTAGTAAAAATTGAACATACCATTGATCTAGTAAAACTAAATAAGTCTCTGTTCCTACTAAATATTGTACTAACATTACCAATAGATATAGCATAATTCCAAATTGTAAAAATTGTTTATGGAATGTTGCTCTTTCTATTCTATCTCGGTATACACCTTCTACTAACATATCAATATCCAATTGCATATTATCTAATGATTCTGCTGAATTTCTTGCTCCTTCTTTGGTAATTTGTAAAAATAATTGGTGCATATTTTTTACAATATAATATGGATATAGATTACTCATATAACTTAGTGCTTCATCAATGGTA
This sequence comes from uncultured Bacilli bacterium, assembly GCA_947599755.1. Taxonomy (GTDB): domain Bacteria; phylum Bacillota_I; class Bacilli_A; order RF39; family UBA660; genus CANQFO01. Next base: position 35,184 of record CANQFO010000001.1, on the reverse strand, counting down.
CCATTTTGATAAGATAAATCAATCATATATTGGACATCTTTTTTTACTGGATCTTCTAATATTCCTGAATTGATTACTCCTTCTAATGATTTAACAAAAGATTGAGTAGTGGCAAATTCCATAATTACATTAGAAGTATAAGTTTGAATTTGTTCAAATATAAATTCACTATATACTTTTTTACAACGTAAATAAGTAAGATAGGGAACAAACATAATTGATATTACAACATAGACAATACTAATAATTATATTATAAAAATATAAGTAAGTAATTATTGCTGTAAATCCTGCGATTACTGTTACTTGAATTGCATATTGTCTTGGAGTATATTCTTGACCTAATTCTTTTGTTTTTTCTCTAGTTACTTTAAATGAATATGGAGCAAATTTATTATATACTTGTTGAACTTGGGTTGTAATATATTTTCCTATATTTTGTCCTTCATAGTTTCTATATAATACAATTCCTATTGCAATAACGGCAATGATAATTAATTCTTCAAAATACATATATTCACTCCTTTCTATCCTTGATTTTGTTCTGATAGTTTTTGTATTGGTGCTGTTGTTTGCATTTCTTGTTGATTAGGTTGCAATATTGGTTGCTGTATGACTGGTTGTTGAGCAATCGGATTCGTTTGTATAGGTGGTAATTCTACCTGTGGGGTTAAAATTGGTTGTTGTATAATTTGTTGTTCTTTTGGTATTGATTGAATATCTACATTTGGAGTAGTTGTGGTAGCAATATTTTCTTGTTGAATATTATTTGTCTGAATTTGTGTTTGATCATTTTTACTCTCTTCTAGCATTTGATTTTTTATTTCTACTGGTTGTGGGGGTTGAATTTTTATTTCTTCTGGTAAGTTTGCATTTTGCATTTGGGATGTTTCAATTTTTCCTTCTTGTTCTGACTGTTTTAATTCTGGATCTATTTCAGTAAGAGGCATTTCATCTGGTAATTCTGAAATAATATTTGAAACATCTATATTTTGATTTTCTAAATATTCTAATAAATGGGGACTTGGTTTTCTCATGATGGGTTCTTTTCCAAAGATTTTTTGATAAATGATTCTAGATTGTGGTTTATTATTGTCATCTACATAAAATTCTGTTACTTCATCTATTTCACGATGAAATTTTCCATATTTTTTACTATAATATGCTTTTATATGCACTCCTAATTGGATATATCGATAAATGGTTGTTAAAAATTGATTTACATCTAGATCAGTTTCCATCAAACTATATAAACGATATGGTATTGCGGATGCTTTATCAGCATGAATGGTTGATAAAATATTGTGTCCTGATGAGATTGAATTTCTTACTGCTGATACTGCTTCTGCACTACGTACTTCGGATAATAAAATCCATTTTGGATTTTGACGCATACATGTTACTAAAACATCTGTATAACTTGCAACGTTATTTGTTTTCATTGCGACTATATCTCTTTGAGGAAAAATTTTATCTAAGTGTAGTTCCAAAGTATCTTCTATGGTAATAATTTTTTCATTAGTTTTGGTATGGCTTGCTAGGTATTTTACAAATTCTGTTTTTCCTGAACCAGTTTCTCCACAAACAATAACATTACAATGTCCTTCCACACATTTAATTAATAAATCATGAATATCTTGTGTGAAATAATCTTCTTTTAATAATTTTTCTTTTTCTAGTCTGATTTTAGCTGGAGTTTTACGAATTACTAGAGCAATTCCATTGGTTGCAATCGAAGGATGAACAAAGTTTAATCGTAATTCTGCTGATTCTGCATCTAGAAATGGTTTGGCATTATTAAATGTTGTTCCCATTACATTGGAGCATTGAAATGCTAATTTTTCTACAAATTCTGGTGTTGCTCCTTCTACTTCTACTCTCATTGATCCCTGTGTTAGTGAACGAATCCAAATTTGTCCGTTATTGTCATAAGAGATATCGGTTATATCATCGTTATCTAATAAGGAACGAAATGGTCCAAAATCGAGTTTATCAAAGATACTTTCTGTCACTTTTTTTCACACCCTTTTATCTTTTATCGTTTATGTTTCTGTCCAAACAGTAACTGCATTAATCCAGTCTTTTAATTGTTCACTGGTAATTGCTAATTCTCCTGGCTCATCTTTTAAGCTTTCATTTGTTGGAACTGGAATTAATGTTGAATCATATGTTCTTAAAAATTCTGCTTTTTTTAATAAAATATAATATTCTTCTGGTACTGCAAAAACAACCATTGCCGGTGTTCTTTGTTCATCTACATTTGAAAATACTGCTTGTCCTGAGGCATCTTTTACGGCAATTACTTTTACGTTAGATACTAATTTTCCTAACATAATTTTATTTGCATCTGCATTTAAGGCAGTTCCTTCTTCTATTTTATTGACTGCTTTTAGATAAATATCAATATAGTTTCCAGGAAATACTGAATTACCATATGTACTTTCTGTATCTACGGCCATATTATATAAAACGTAACCTTTAGGATAATCTAATATAATACTATCTGGTAGTTGATCTCTTTCTACCACTGCTCTTTTGTAAAATAAACTTCCTTCTGGTATTGCTGTATCAATATTACTATATTTATCAATAATATCTCCTTGATTTACTAATACATCTCCTTCTAACATTGAGGGTGGAATTTGTTTTACTCCTACCATATCTGATGTGATTTGTTCTCCTGCATTAATTTGTACTCTGGCATATGGTACATTAACTGGATTGATTGCTGATCGTACACGTACATTATAACCAATATATAATATTGCAATTGCTACTATTACACCGAGTACTGTCACTGTGTTTTTATTGGATAAAAATTTTTTTATTCCATTGGTTGCATTCCCCATTTTATCCCTTCCTTTCTTTTTTCATTTTTTCTTTTATTTGTTGAATTCTGCTTTGGCATAGATATCATTTTTATAATCTGCTTCAAGAATTGCATCATAATTTGTGCTAATATTTGCTGTTTCTCCAGAAAAACTTAATGAAGTTTGTGAATCTACTTTAACACTTACTTTGGGAGGAACTTCGTTTATTGCATAAAAAGCTACTTTATATGTACGCGTTCTATCAACGCTATCTGCAAAGCGACGAAGGAAACTTTCTACAAATTTTTCTTTATCCATTCGATAAAGATAATTTTCACTGTAAAATTCCATATCTAGTGCATCTTCCATAGCCGCTTCTGTTGTTTCTTTTACTAGGTAGTAATCTAATTCACTACCATTTGAAAATCCAGTAATAAAGTTAATTAGAGCTAATGCAATCACTGCTAGTATAATAATTCCTACTGTTAACATTCCTTTATTCATTTTTATTTCCTCCTTCTATTTGCAATCCTTTGTATTGCAACCAGGTGTTACTTTTCTACCACCTAAGCTAGTAATTAATGGACTAGTATAAAATTGTGCTTTAGAAGATGAATTGAAATTCTTGTATACTGTTGTTTTAGTTTTCCAATAATCAAAATTACTATACTCTCCATGTAAAGTATCTCTTGTTTCTTTTCTTATCTGTTGTAATTTTTCAGGTGTTAAGGTGAATTCATACTCTAAATATTTGTCATCTTGTGTGTAAATGCTATCTCCAAGTGATTGAATTGTTGTAATTAAATCATTTGGTTTTTTTGCATATGAACTTCCATAAAATGGGTTTTTACTTGTATTAATTGTTGCATCACTTGTCCAGTTAAATCCTACTTGTCTTCCTGTTTCTGTTGTTCTATATTCTATTTTTCTATTTTGTGTACTTGGGAATAGATCTGTTAATTCTACGCTTCTTATCGTATATGAATCTGGATGTGGACAATCTTCTCCAGGACAATTATCTATATCTATTTTTGGTGGACAACAAGATTCTGTTCCGTTTATGCAATTGCAAGATGAATCATCATTACTAACTGAACTTGTTGATGCTGCATAGAAACATTGAATGTTGAAATTCCACTCAAAGTAACCAAAATCTTTTGTTGTTGCTTCTATGTTATAACCATTTGAATCTCCATTATTAAAATCTTTATAATCTTTAGCACCAGATGCATTATAGCAAGATGTTAGTTTTTGTCTATCTTCTGCTGTTTTATTGGATGCTGCGTATGTTTGGTAGCAATCCCACCATTTTGTATTTACACTTCTTAAATTTCTCTTCATACAGAATTGATATTCTTTTGGAGTTAAACCATTTCCATTTCCATCATAATTTGCATCTAAATCCTTATCTTGCCAAGTCATTGGAATTGTCCATTCTGTCATATACCACTTATTTGCTTCATTTGTTCTATAACATCCATCATATTGTAATATTGCTTTATTATTTACTACACCGGAATTTTTTCCTGATCCTAATGTAAATTTGCTATTTTGATTTTTGGTATATGGGAAATATACTTTTTCTGTTGTTACTTTTCCATCTTTATCTTCAGTATCATATTTTACTGCAATCGTATATTCTGTTGTTGTTGTATTACATGTAGCTTTAGCACTACATGATGATTTAGCATGGGCATATATTTCTTTATTTGTTTTTTTATCATAATCTATGTCTGCACTATTTAAATATTGCTGATCATTATCACATCCTGACCACCAACATATATCTGTACAGTGCCCACTGCCTATAACACGTCGATATATTCCTTCAGTATCTGGTTCATATCGAGTAGGGCTTAAATAATTTTTATGGTTATAATACCAATACCAAGTTGCTCCACCTTTTTCAAGGTTCCACTCCTTAATAGTAGAACTCCGCTGATAAGAAATACTTGTAACATTCCCGTCATTATCATAATTTCTATAATAACATCCATAAGAATATAACCCGTCATTTTTATTATCTAAATTTGTATCATAACTGTTTCCGCCCAGTTGGTCTCTTTTTTCGGAACTCGCTTCTATACATTTCTCTCTATTCCAAGTGCTACTTGTTGCTAATCGACTTACACTAGCATCTTCTAGCAAGGCTAATTTAGTCTTTTGATTATTTTTCTTTCCATATACTTCTTGATAACACTTCAAACTACATTTTTGACTATATTTTCCACCATCACATTTTTGAATACATTGTTCAAAATCCTCATTTGGTCCTGCCTGATTACTCACATAATCATGAGTAGCATTGGTACAAAGTGGAACTGGCGTACAAAGATTATAAGCATTATTATCTGGTTTTTTTGGTTTATCTGTTACCTTACAAACTACTCGACTAGTTACCTTTACTTTATATTGAAAACACAAACCTGCTCTTACTGCTACTGGAGGCCCATACTCTACCGTTACTGCCTCTTCACATGTTCTAGTACAAGTTAAGGGATCACCGTATGTTGGATTCTTTGAATCATAATGGTATTCATATCGCTCATCTAATTGTGTAGTTACCGTTGACTTAGCATAATAATATTGCTTATTCAAGTAATATCCATCATCACCATTTTCATTCGTATTCCACTCTTTGATTTCATTTGATGCAACATTATAATTACACGTTAATTTATTGACTGAAGTATCTTTCATTTTATCCTTACCAGATTGAAGATCTCCACTTTTATCATGATTAATAGGTTGTAAGGCTAACAATCTTGCATCACAGAATTTTCTATTAAATTCATTAGCATCACAATTTACATCACTCATCTCATTAATATCGTTAGCATCTAAATCACTATAATCAACATTTCCATATGGTATAGAAACAGTATCATCACCTGCTTTATTTACTCTATAAATTACCTTTAAACCAGGACAATCTTTGTCTGTTTTTAACACAATATTCACAACAAAGTATTTTTCTCCGTCCTCATCCCTCCATTGAACTTCAAATGCCCCTGAATCTTTTCTATCTTTTTCATCCCCTTTTTCTAATACTAGTGTATCAATATATTTTGAAGTTCCATCTTCATTTTCTAAGGAAATTTCTAATTCGCATTTTTTATTTTTACAACGATTAGCAATACTACTAGAATCTAAAAATGCCGATATTGTATATTTTTTGGTGCTTTTTTTATTCTTTTTATTAATATCGATATTATATTTTGAAATTAACTCTGCAGGATCATTACAATCAATTTTTGCTTTTACTTCATTTGGTATAATTAAAACTAATAGTAAGATAAAAATAATCCATCCATTTTTTATTTTTTTACTATGCTCTTTCATTTTTTTCCTCACCTTCCAAAACTTTTTTTACCTCTTTATATTCTTTGGTTGTTTTTATGCTATAGTCAGTTAATTTTTCATTTTCTCTTACTAATCTTGCATTGACGATAAAATCTTGTTTAAATCCATTAAATCTTGTACAAGTAATCAAAGAAATGAATTTATCTTTTTCTTCTACATCAATATCATATTGATATAGGCTTATTTCTTTATATCTTTTAATCAATTCTTTTAATTCTTTCTTCGAATGTTTTCCATCATGATATGAATCAACATAGTAACTTGATTCAAATCCTACAGAAAAAATTTTATATATATAATCTTTACCATCTACAGTATATTGAATATATTTATTTTTTTTTGCAAAATCATAATAAACAAAAGACATCAAATCATCAAACCTTAAAAAATATTTTAATCCTACTTCTGGTTGAGAAGATAAATTTAAGATATTATGACCTCTAATATTAATTTTATTATAAAATTTCTCGTTTGAATTTAAATTCCAAGCATAATTTTCTAAATCAGTAGATAAGTCTCCATTTAAATAGGCAATTACAGGTATATCAATATTCGTTCCTTGAACTTTTATCCAACCAATTGTTTTATAATCTTCGGTATCTTTCTTTTTTAATTCTTTTATTTTTTCTATTCTACTTTCTACTTGATAAATTTCTTTTGTTTTAAAATTTATTTTATTGATCCAAAATAATGGGATGATAATACAGCAAAGGATCAGAGGAAAAAAAGTGATTATTAATCTTTTTTTTCTCTGATCTATATTTCTTTTTTGATTTCGCCTTCGCTTTTTCATCCTTACCACCTACACTTATTTTGCAATGATATATGGTTTTTCTTCCGTTCCTTTTCCATTACTAATGCTTATATTTTTATTTAAATAGGCAACTACTCTGATTCCATACTTATCATACTCTCCTATTGGTTCATTAACAATTACTCCTATATCGGTCATTGCTCCTATTCTATTATCTTTTTTTCCAGAGTTTATTAACCAATGGGATTTTAATCCCATATGTGTAGTATGAGTAGTGTATGCAGAAAACATTTCATACATATTAGGAGCAGATAATTTTACTTTGTATTTTTTTGTTGTTGTTTCTTCCTTATATTTAATCTTTGAGGAATAAATAGGAACTTCAATGGTATGATTGACAAAATATTTCGTTTCTACATATTCTCCAGCATTATTATTAATATAATATCCAACATTTCCTTTTTCTTTTGGATTATATTGTTTTGTATTATCGTCATAATTGTCATCTGATAATACAGTAATTTTATCATAATCATCACTAAGTGTTTCATTAGAGATTATTTTTGTTGTCCCATCGCTTTCTGTTTCAATAATTCTCCATAACATACCAGAATAATTAATATATTCACCAGAATATCTTGTATTGATTAAATCGTTTGCCTTTCCATATGTAAATTCTCCTAAGGTATATGGATTATCTTCTGTGCCATCTCCAGTTTTAATTAATGTATCCCCTTTTATCGTAATTACTGGTCTTACTCCATAATTATTTTCTATATTTTCTGTAATAAAGTTTTTTCCATAGGCATCATCATAAAAGCGATCTCTTGTTAAATAAGCATTATCTTTATCTTTTTTATTAGCAATCCAAGACATTGTTGTTGGTTTTAAATAATTCCCATCGTTTGCACTAGCTTTATTGATATCTTCTGCTGAAATGATGTATAAATTTCTTTCTTTTGTGTAAGTTGTGCATTCTGTTGTATCTAGTGTTGTATCCGTTAAATCCATATTACAATATTTATTTTTTACAATTAATTTTTTTGCTTTTTCAGTTAAATGATTATAATAATAATCATCTAACCATTTTTCTATTCCTTCATAATTTACATTTGCTATATCTTCATCAGCAATAATTTTGACATCGTCTCCATCTAATCCAACAATTCTAAATAACATTCCTGAGAAATATATATAATTATTAGGATTTGATCCAACATAATAATCTGCTTGTTGAGTTTGTTCTTTGACGGCATTTTTTAATGGTTGTACTACTTTTATTGTTCTTGTTATTTGTGTTTTGTTGTTTAAACTATCTAAAGCTGTGTATGTTACTTTGTATATTCCTACTTCACTTGTATTTACATTAGATTTTATTGTTACATCTGATATTTTCATTTCTCCATCTGTTTGATCTCGCACACTTTTTATTCCTTCATCTTGATAATTTTCTCCTTTATTGAGCGTAATTTCTTTTTTTCCATTTAAGGTAATTGTTGGTCCTTCATGATCAATTTTTGAAGAAATGACTCCACATTTTAAATATACATAATATCCATACTCTCCATTTGCTTCTTTTTTTACTTTTACCCAACTATCTTTTATTGAACAAGCATTTTTTGTATAAGGAATATAAAAGTCTTCTTTGATATATGATTTATAATATAAATCTTGTAGAGTTATTGTTTTTACTCTATTTCCTGTCGGTAATTCAGAGTGATTAATTTCAAAATATCTTTTTCCTGCTTCTTTCATCTGTTTTTCATAGTTTTTAAATTTAAGCCATGGTGATAAGATAATAAACCAGATAAATAAGCCAACAATTATTATTGTTATTAATATTTTTAAATATTTTTTTACCTTTTTATTCATACTCTTCTCCTTCTTCTTCCTCATTTAAACTGTATATGTATTGATGATTTCTAACTGTATAGATAATCTCAATATCTTTTGCTTGCTCGATCTCTTGGGGAACTTTTATATATAAATATTTTCCATAATATGTTCTAGGAATTGGATTTTCAATTGGAATTATCTTCTCTTTATTGTTACTATCTATGTATTTAATTTTACCATATTTCATTGAAAAGTCAATCATATCTTTACCTTCATATTCTATCGATGCAAAAGCAATTTTTAATATTTTTGTACCTGGAGTTGCACTTTGTGTTTTTTGTGAAGTATTGCATTCTGCAGTGTTACATATCCGATAGCTATATTCAACTTGATCAAGAATGGATACCTGATCAAAACTAATTGTTTCTTCTTTCTTCTCTACTGTAAAAGTTAAATCTTCTCCAAGTTTTTTAGCCTTTTCTTTTTCAATTTTTGATACATCTTTTACTTTTAATTTTATTTTTCTTAAATAGGAACTTCTATTTTGTAATTCTTGATAATATAAAACAAAACGATTTTTCTTTAAACTTTTATCTACTTTAAATATTATAATGAGGTTTAGGGTTTGATCTTTTTTTAATTCTTCGTTTTTGGCTGTTTTTCCAAAATCTTGAAATTCTGTTTGATAAGTTTGAAATGTTGTTGTATAGTTACTTGTTCCATTCATAATATGATATTTATTTAAATCAATGGTTCTTTTTGTTAAGTTATTTTTGATACTTAAGTCCAAAATAATAAAACTACTTTTTTGAGAAATGATTTTTCCTGTATAGTTTTTATCTGTATAATAAGCATCATGGATTGTAATTGTATAACCATTTGCATTAAAGCTTTCTCCTTGTTTATATGCTTTATGGGTTACAAAAATATAAGTATAAGTATTTTTTAGGATAATGATTAAGATAATTATGATTAACGTATTAATTAATTTTTTATGTTCTTGATAGACATAATTTGAATTTCTTAGAAGTCTTTTCCAAGTTCTTTTCATACTTTCTTTATCAAAATCAATATTAATTTCTAATTCTTCTTGGTCTTTGCTTTCTAATTCTAAATATTCTTCATCTGCTTTAAAATTAAATTTATTTAAATCTACTCCTAATATTCTAATTAATAAAATCATAAATACAGGAAATTGTCCTACTGTTAGTATATAAACAAAGTCTCTCATTGCTCTTACGCTTGCTACTTTGTATGTTCCTGTAAAGGTTTGGAAGAAACTTCTAATGATAATATCTGTAATGAACATTATTGAGTATACTGCTATTGGGAATAAATATAATTTCCATGGTTTTTGTTTATGTTTTAGTAAAATTACTAGGATAATATTTATTCCAATCATTAATAATAGAAGAATTAAAGCAAAAAAGGGAATGTATTTACTAATTGGTTCATAATAAGCATCATATGTTCCTAAATTTAAAAATTCTTTTAGGAAAGAACTTGTTTGCATATTTTTATAATAAATATAGGCACATAATAGTAATAAAACAATATGTATTTTTTTAAAATGTTTGATTAAAAAAGCATAAGGTTTTCTAATAATCATAGGCAATTCTCCTTGTATCTTATTCTTTTTTAGTATACTCTATTTTTGATTAAAGGAAAAGGGAAATCTTATTTTTTTAAAAAAAATATGTTAAATGAAAAAGTAAATTGCGTTTAAAGATAAGGAAGTAAAATTTAGTCTTTCATTTAACATTATTACATTTTTTAAATCAGTAGTGTCTCTAACTCGATCATTTGCATAAATTCTTTTATTTTCTTCATTTTTTATGTTTTCTTTATTATTCCCAAAATTTTTTATTTAAATGTTTTTAGATAATATTTAGATAAAAAATATTCTAACTCTTATATTATTGGTTCTTTAAGGAACTATAATCGTATTAAAATTGAACATGATATTTATTTACAAAATTTTAGAAAATAAACTTTGATACACAACAAATGAAAAATGAGCTAGTCCTTATTCTATATAGGTTTGCTCATTTTTACTGTTAAAGTAAAGGTACTGATTTAAAAAATCAGTACCTATAATTTAGACATATATCTTTTATTTAATTTCTATAATTTCTACTTGGTAGGATCCATTAGGACTTTCTACTGTAACAATATCTCCTACTTTATGTTCAAATAGGGCTTTGGCAATTGGACTTTCATTTGATATTTTACTTTCGAAAGGATCTGCTTCTTGGCTACCTACAATTTTATATTCATCTTCTTCATCATCTTCTACATATTTTATGGATACAGTATTTCCAATTCCTACTTTGTCTTTTGATACTTCGGAAATAATAGAGACATTTTCTAACATTTTTTCTAATTGTTTAATTCTGCCTTCTATTTGTGCTTGTTCATTTCTTGCTGCATCATATTCTGCATTTTCTGATAAGTCTCCTAGGGCTCTTGCTTCTTTGATTGCTTGAATATTTTCAGGCCTTCTTACGTTGATTAAATTGTCTAACTCCTTTTTTAATTCATCTAATCCTTCTTGGGTTAAATATACTGTATTTTTATTTCCCATTTTATTCACCTCATTTTATCTTTTTCTGTTTTCTTTTTTTGTGTCCTTCTAGACTCAACTTGCGATAGTATATCACATTTTTTTTACTTTTGCAAGATGGTAGAAATTTCTAATTTCTTTTCAGAAAGCAGTGTTGATTATATCACTTTTTTTCTAATTTTTCAAGTTCTTTTATTTCTTTTCTAAATAAATCATCTGTCATTCCTGCAATAAAGTCTATTACTATTCTTTTTGGAGGAGTTTCTTGCTGATATTTTTTATTTTGATCTTTTAAAAAGATTTTGAAAATAATGCTATTTTGATTTTCTTCTTCAACATCTTTTAAGTATCTGTTAAATATTTTATTCATTCCTACTTTATAATATTCTCTTTCTTTTTTGGTCATACTTTTACTATATATATATTGATTATTAAATTGTTTTAATGCAAATAAGGCATCGTAGACTTTTTTACTCATTTTAATATAAGGTTTATTTAGACTATTTTCAATAATGTCTAATATAATCGTATTGACTATTTCTTTGTTATTGTTTCCTAAAACATTTACAATTTCTTTTGGTAAATCTTTTCGATTGAATAGACCTAAATTAATTGCATCTTCTATATCTCTTCCGATATATGCAATCATATCACTAATTCTTACTACACATCCTTCTAAAGTCATTGGAGTGTTTATTTGACTCTTTTTTCTATTTTGATAGGATTCTTGATATTCTTTTAGAAATTCTTCTTTTGTTTTTTTCTTTGGTTTATATTCATTGGATAAAATTTCTCCATTATGACACATAATACCGTCTAATACTTGAATGGATAAGTTTAACCCTTCTCCTTTGTTTTCTATGTACATATAATTTCTTACACTTTGAATATTATGAGAAAAGTTTTCTTTTTGTTCTTTTCTTGAAATTTCATTTAGCATTTTTTCTCCGGCATGGCCTAATGGAGTATGTCCTATATCATGACCAAGAGCAATTGCTTCGATTAAGTCAATATTTAATAATAATGCTCTTCCGATTGTCCTGGCAATTTTACTTACTAATTGAACATGAACCATTCTTTTTGAGATATGATCATTTTCCTTAAAGGAATATACTTGTGTTTTATCAATATATCTTGTATAGCTTAAAGCATGAATCATGCGATCTATATCATGAAAAAATGCTGGCCTTATATCATTTTTTTCTTCTCTTAGTCTTATTGCTTCACTACTTTTTGTGGCATATGGACTTAAAATTTCTTCTGCTTTTAAAAAATTATTTTTGGCAATTTCTAAATTGTTCATCTCAGCACTTCCTTTTGGTTTTTTATCGATTATTTTTTCTCATCATGGAATATTCTTCTACTTCTTTTTCAAACGGAATTTGTAAAACTTGATCAGGATGTCTTGCAATTTCTAAAGAGTTTTCTTCTTCATCATATATTTTTTCTATTTTAAATGAATAATTGTTTCCTGATGGTGTAAATAGTTCTACTTGATCTCCTACTTTAAAATAATTTCTTTCCTTTATTATTATTCTTTTTTTCTCTTTATTATAACCTATTACTTGCCCTAAATAATCTTGATTGGATAATTCTTGTCTTCCTGTAAAATATTGATCCATATCATCTGCTTCTTTTAAAAAATATTGGCTAGTTGTTTCTCTGTTTGCAACTTGTGCTAAAATTTTTTCGTATTTTTCTATTTTTTTTGTTGTTAAAGTATGATTATAATAAGCATCAATTAATGCTCTATAACTTCCAATTACTGTTGCGAGATAATAAATTGATCTCATTCTACCTTCTATTTTTAGTGAAGTCACTCCAATTTCTATTAAATCTTTTATATATCTTGCCATATTTAAATCTTTTGTTGCCATGGTAAAAGTTCCATCCTCGCTGTCAAAAGCAAAGCGACAGACTTGTGCACATCCACCACGGTTAGCATCTCGATTGGTTACATAGTTTGATAATGCACATCTTCCACTTATGCATGTACACATTGCTCCATGAATAAATACTTCAATATCCATTTTTGTTTGATCAATGATTTCTTTGATTTGTTCTTTAGATAGTTCTCTTGCTAAAACGACTCTATCTACTCCTTCTTCTTTAAAAAATTCTACTGCTTTTGTATTTGTTGTGGAATTTTGAGTGGATAGATGGACTTCTACATTTTTATATTTCTTTTTGATATGTGAAATAATGAAAGGATCACTTACAATGAAAGCATCAATTCCTGCTTTTACAGTCTGTTCAATATATTGATCTACTTCTTCCATATCTTCATTATGAAATACAATATTTAGGGTTAAATATACTTTCTTTTTTCGTTGATGAGCAAATGTAGTACCTTCTTTTATTTCTTCTAAAGTAAAATTTGTTGCATTTGCTCTTAGGCTATATTTTTCTCCTCCAATATAGACAGCATCTGCACCATATAAAAGATTTATTTTTAATCTCTCTAAATCTCCTGCAGGCGCTAATAATTCTATTTTAGTCATTTTTCTTCACCTGATAAATTGTTTTTTGAAAAAAGAAGTTTGTATTTTTTCCTAGTATTTTATATTTTTCAATATATTCTTCATTTTGACAATTATTTTGTAGATAGATCTTTGTATCATTTATTAATTCTTCCCATATTGTTTTTTCTATTCCATATTCTCTCATGATAATATATGATATTTTCTCTTTGTTTAGTTCTTTGATTATTTGGGTTGCATTTGTGATTTCTTTTCTTATCAAACTGGTTCCTTCTTCTGTTTCTGATAATTCATATTTTTGATTGGTTTGTTTTTCTGTAATTTCTAATTTGTTTTTCTTTGGTTTTTGGATATTTTTATAAAAGTTGGTTAATAGTTTTCTCTTTGAGAAGGCAATACTTGGTCTTCCTACTACTTCTATCATTAGGAGCATGTTGCTTTCTTTTTGGATTTCTTTTATTTCTTCTAAAGTAATTTCTTTACTTATTAGTGCATATTTTACGCCTTTTTTTTGATAAAAATTACAGGTGTTTTTATTATTTACCATATGGGTTTGACTCCATACTAAATCTATTTTTAAATTTTTTTCTTTTTTGATTTGTAATATAGATAAGTCATAAAACAATACTGCTTGAATATTGATTTTTTCTAATTCTAATAATATTTTTTCTAATTTTTTTAGATCTTTATTATATATAATCTTATTTATATTTACAAATATTTCTATATTAGGATATTGTTTTTTTAAATCTTTGATTTGTTCTATTGTATATACTTTTTCACTTTGCACTGAAAAATCTTTTAGGGAAAGAATTATTCCATCTGCTTTTTTTAGGATGGAATCTTTTATTGTTAGTGGATCAATTACTAGTTTCATACTTCACCTCTTTTTCCTCTTATTATATAATTGTTTTTTTTTCCTAGCAAGTTATTTTTCTTTGTCTATTTTTTTTAGATATGGTATACTTAAGAAGATAGGAGATGTCTGTATGATAAAAAATAAGAAATTTATGGTTTTACTCAGTGGATTTTTAGTGATTGGTCTTTTTATCTTTTTCTTCTTCGTTTCTACTTTTTTTAAAAGTAGTTATGCTATTTCTACGGGAATTAATCGTTCTTTATTACCAAAACAAGATTTTCATCCTAACTATTCTTCTATTACTAATTTTATTCGTAATTCTTTAGGAGATAGTTCTAATTACCAAAATTATTTGCACAATTTTGATTTTCCTAGTAATTATCGAACGGAAGATAATTCTCATCCTTTATATAGTCTTATGAAAAATTTATCTTTTTCTAAAGATACTGAAAAAATTGAGTTATTGGATGATAATCCTACTTCTGTTTCTGATCAAGGTCTTTTATATATTTTAGCTCATGGATATAATTCTACTAATTCTTATCATAGTATTTTTTCTGATTTGAACTATGGATATATTTCTGATAATTCTATTAAACAATATATTACTCAAATTGCTTTGTGGCTTTACTTATATGAACATCAAACTACTCTTTCTTCTTATTGTATTGATACTGGAAATTCTATTCATGCTTGTGATTTTTATGATTCTTCTAATCAAAATAATATTGATTCTTCTACTGTTAGAGAGATAATTTCTTCTGCTGCTAGTAAGGAAGGATATTCTTATCTTAATTATATTCTTTCTCTTGTTGATCAAGCTAATTTATATCAGGGAGAAGAAGCTTCTTCCTTGATGCCTCTTCAGGTTGATCCTTCTTATACTATTGATGAAGAAAAAAAATATATTATTACTAGTGAAATTGTTCCTAGTGTTTCTAGCAATCAAAGTAATTTTATGTTTTATTCAATAGAATTGAATGATCCTAATCATTATGGTGCTTATTTGGTTCGTTCTAATTTAGAAAAAATTACTGATACAACTCATTTTACTGGTTCTTTTCGAATTTATATTCCTATTTCTTCTGATATTCGTGAGATGGATTTATCTTCTATTACTGTCAATGTATTTGGTCATTTTACTAAGTTAGAAGGATACCAATATCGAGTTACTAGTTCTTCTGTAACTAGTGAAGGAAGCAATAATAATCTTATGAATAATTATGGAGGGAATAAGTATCAGAAATATGCTAACCTTTTATTAGGCTATGTTCCTTATGAGATTGTCAATACTAGTTTTCGTCTATCTAATTTTGTTAAAATTAGTAAAATTGATATTGCTAATTCTAAAGAGCTTCCTGGTGCTACTTTAGTGATTACTAATCGTCAAGATGATACTAAAACATGGAAGTTTGAATCTGGCGATAAGCCTCATTATTTGTATTTACCAAATGGGGATTATACTTTATGTGAGACAATTGCTCCTAAGGGATATGCTTTAAGTGAGGAATGTATTCCTTTTACGGTGGATGGTAGTTCTATTCGATCTGTTGTGATGAAAGATGAAGTAATACAAATTCCTAATACTCTTAGTAGAGCATCTATTTATTTTTCTATTATTGGTATTTGCTTAATTCTTATTGGATGTCTGATTTTATTTATGATTTATCGACGTTATCATCAATATTAATTGGTTTTTATGGATTATTATTATTATTATAAGGAGCTGAGAGAATGAAAAAAAATAATAAGGGATTTACTTTAGTAGAATTATTAGTTGCGATTGCTATTGCATCAATTCTTTCTGTAATCGCATTATCTGGGGTTGCAAATATTCGTGAACATAATAAAAATAAGAAATTTGAAGCTTATGAGAAAGCTATGCTTACTGGTGCTAAACTTTATACTGATTCTTATGCTGATGATATGTTTGAGGGAGATTCTAGTAGTTGTTATACTATTAGTTATAATGAGTTGAAGAGTAAAAATTTGTTGCAAGATTTTCAAGAGAATGATATTAGTTGTTCCAATAATCATACTTATGTATTGGTTCGTAGAATTAATGATTATTATGAGTATCAATATTCGCTTTCTTGTACAAATAGTCAAAATCAAATTGTTTATTCAGGTGGTTCTAAAAATAAATCTTCTAGTTGTAATGGTGCTGATAATTCTGCTCCTAATGTTATTATTGATCCAAATTCTTCTAAAGGTAGTTATAAGATGAGTAAAAATATTTGGTGTAAAACTGCTACTGCTAATTGTGGTGATCATCATGGTCAAGTTTTGGTAACAGTTACGGATGATTCTGGACTTACTGGCTCTTTTTATTATACATGGAAAAAAGTTGGTAATGTCGTTCGGGATGATAATCGTTTAAATCAAGATAATCAATTTGTTGGTTTTTCTACTGGAAGGGGCGAATTTTCTATTCCTTATCCAAGTGATTTTTCTAAACGAAAAACAGAGGTTAATTTTTGGATTCCTATTCCTGATAATGCATCTGGAAAGTATCAATTGATCATTTCTCCAGGAAATGTCGATGGATTAGATCCATTAAAGGATTTGGCTAACAATCAACTTACTGGAAATGTTTTATCTGATGAATTTTGGTTGGATAATGAAGCTCCTAAATTTAATGGTGCTCAACTTGTTTCTAGTCATAGTCAATATAATGATATCTCTGCAGATCTTGATTTAACGGATATTTCTGATAATCATGATTCTTTTAGTAATATTGTTAAAAAGTATTCTGTTGATAATTCTTCTACAAAAACTTCTATTAATCAGTTTAAGACAAAATTGTCAATGGGAACTCAATTAGATGGTACTAAGAAAACGATATCTGTTACTCTAAAAGATACGGCTGGAAATGTTAGTGAAAAGAAATTTCCTTATCAAATATATAAAACTTGTAGTGAAACTAATTCTACTTTGGATAGTGGTTCTTGTAATGTTAGTTGTGGGAATGGTTTGTTAATTCAGACTAAGACGGATACTGATAAATATAATCCATCTATCATTTGTTCTAAATCTTCGGTTAATGGAGGAGCTTGTAATAAAGGAGCTTGTTCTACTCCTGGTACACAAAATCCACAGAATATACAAGTTAGTCAATTTACTATTTATAAGTGGAATTACTCTACTAGAAAGTGTAGTTATACCAGTAATAATCCTGATAAGTTAATAGATCGACCTTATCGACGTTATTCTTATTATTCTTATACTTGTCAATGTAAGGTTGATGTAAATAATGGTTCTAGTTATGTGGGAGGGGCAACTGCTACTTTAAATACTGGTCATGATGATCATGCAACTATTTATTATCGGACTACTGCTAATGGGATAAAAGCTTGTAAAAATGAAATTCCTGTTAATTCATGGGTATATCGAGTATGTACTAATGAAGAAGTTGATAATTTTCCAATGACTTCAAATACTTCTGCTAAAGCAGGATTCCATGGTTATCGTTGGTTTGGTGGAGATCCATTTGATCTTCTTGGTAATGGTAATATTTATCGTAATTTTGATGGAAGTAATTATTGGCTACATTCTGGTGGTTCTTATGATTTTCGAATTAAACAAGAGGGGTATACTCCTACACAAGCATGTGAATATTATTGTAAAAATGCTCCACGTAGTATATTAAATTCCTCAGATTAAACAGTTCTGCTTCCTCATCATTTTATCAAAAAATAGTAGAGATTAGCTTCTACTATTTTTTTTATTCTTTTATCTCCTCTGCCTTTTTGATCAGGATTTCAAAATCTGAATCTTTAAAATAATTTTCTTCTCCAAATATTGATTCAAAAACAAATGGTTTAAAGGCGATTAAGTTTCCTTTTTCTACGTAGTAAGTAACATTATCTAAATAATTATCGACGTCTCTCCATTTTAAAAAGCATGAATAGTTACATTCTTTTGGATCAAAATATTCATTCATGATTATTTCTTTATAAAATTTTTCAAATTGTTGTTGAATTTTCTTTTCGACTGTTTTTGAATTTACTTGAAAATATTCTAATAAAGCTTCATTTGCAATTACTTTTTTTGTATCTAAATTAATATTATAAGTTCTAAAATATGGTTTTGGGGCATATTCTGTTTCTGTATTTAAAATTTTTACTACTACTGATAGAATGATTCCATTAATATCATATTCATAGTCTATCATGCTTTTTTCTATATCAAAATATTGATTACATAGTATTTGAATATCGTCATTTACTGCTTCTACTGGTTCTGAGTTTATATTTATATAAGGAATTCTTTTTGGATATTGCTCATTTGTATTTTCATATCTACTATATACAATATATTTACTTTTATCTTTTTTTATATTGTTATAATTTTCCATGTTTTTTCTTGTAAAATATGTATACCCTATCAGTAATATTAAAATTGCTGATAAGGTGATAATGATACCTTTTTTGAAATTTGTGTTTAATTTCTTTTCTTTTTGCGTTTTATCATTTTTCATTTTCCCCTCCTAGTTTATTCCTTTAATTCTCATAATGCCAAGAATTGCTTTACTAGAGCAAGTTTTATAGTCACTTGATATTACTATTCCTGTTGCGGTGGATTGGGCATGAACAATTTCCCTTCCGTTTCCTGTTGCGATAGCAACGTGTCCATCATACATAATTAAGTCTCCTGCTTGAACATTTGCTTCATTTACTAAAGTATAACTTCCTGTATCGTCCCATTGAGCATAGGTTGTTCTTTGCAAATTTATTCCAAAGTGTTTGTATATTCCTTGAACAAATCCACTGCAATCTGTCCCTGTATAAGGTAATTCTCCATTCCAATAGCCACCATAAATATAATTTTTTCCAACAAATTTTTTGGCATAATTTACAATTTCTTTTCCTTTTGAACTTCCTGTTGTATTTTCACTCGTTGTTGGATTTCCTGGATTATATTTTCCTGGATTAATAATTAAAGATTTTCTTTCTGTATCATCATTTTGTTTGATATATGTGCTTTTTTGAAGTTTTAATACTTCATGGGATATTTTTGCTTCTTGCCAACAAGATGCTACTTGAAATTGTTGATTGGATGGCATCCATCCTACTATGATATCGATTAATATTGGTAGAAAAAAACAAATGATTGCTCCTATTAATTTATTGGTTATTTTTTTTGTTCCATTTTTTTCTTCTGGATTTATCGTTAATTTAATTAATTGTACTGTTATCATTACAATTAAAATAATGGGAATGATTAATTGAATATAGGAAAAAGCTGTTCTAATTATGTCAATTAGTGATACTAATCCATAATCACTGCAACATGTTCCTAGCGTATCATTACAGGCTAGTATTTGAAATAAATTCATTAAACCCTCTCCTTTATCCATAATATTTTTGGATTGCTTTGGCAATATCTTTGGCTATTTGTTCTTTCTTTTTACTATAATTATCCATTGCACTTTTATTATCATAAAATTCTGTTTCTAAATAAGTAATTGGTACATTTCTAGAGGTAAAATATCCAATATTAAATGCTCCATATATATAATCTGAATAATGTTTTTTTCCTGTATTTTTGATTACTGCATTAACGATTGCTTGATCTGCTTTTGTGCTATAACTGCGATTTGCTTTTACTAACTGTGTTCCTGCCGCTGTTGCACCACTTGATGCATTGAAATGAATTTCTAAAACATATTTATATTTTTTCCAATTATATTTTTTACAAAGTTCACTTCCTGTTTTACATTCTAGATAAAATGATTTATTCATTTTATTGGTATCTTGTGCCATTAAAGCATTGGCAATATCTGATTTTACCCCTAAGTTATCTAATTCTTGCTTAATTAATTTGACTAAAATTCGTGTTTGATCAGTTTCATCATATCCTGATGAAATTTTTCCTCTGCAATCACTTATTCCTTTGCTGTTACAATAAGGAGGATAAGAATGCCCAGCGATTAATAAAATATTTCCTTTTCCCTCACTATTTTCTGAATTACTTTCTTCTCCTTCTTCATAATTACTTGGATCATTATATAAATTTTTGGAATTTTTCGTATGATTAGATATGTAAACACTTTTACTTACTTGAATCATTTCATTTACTTCGTCTGCGGCATCCCAACAGATAGCAGCTTGAAAATTTTTCGATAATACATTTTCTGTTCCTATGGCAATTACTTCTAATGTAAGATTTACTATTGTTGGTAGAAAAAAACAAATTAAAGCAGCAATCAATTTATTCATTAAATTTTTTTTATTCTTTTGTTCTTCTGGATTTGCCATCATCTTAATTAATTGAATCGTTATCATTACCACTAAAATTATTGGGATTATTATTTGCATTAATTGAAAACATTTTTTTATTACTGATAGTATTTTAGCTAATCCATAATCACTACAACAAGTAGAAATATCTCCTCGACAATTTAATATATATATCTTCTTCATCTTCTATTTCCTCTCTTGTTATTTGATTATAAAATGAAATGAATCTTCTGTAAAGTACTCTTCTTCCTTATAGTCTGTAAATATATTGAAATATTTATATACTTCTAAATGATTATTATTTATATAGTATTGATTATTTTCTAAGTAATCAAAAATATTTTTGCTTTCAATGAAACAATTATAATTACATTCTTCTTCTGTAAAATATTGTTTTTTGATTAGGTCATTATAATAATTTACAAATTTATAAGTTATAAAATATCTTAATTGTTTTTCTGTAATATTAAATTTTTTTAGTAATTGTTTTTGATTTAGCGGTTCTAAATTGCCTAGATCAATATTATAAGATTTATAGGTAATATCATAATTTAAAGCGTCATTATATCTTTGTTTTGAGGTAATTAAAATTGATAAAATATTGTTTGAAATATTATATTGATAAGTATATCCGTCTGTAAATTTTGCTAAATAATCTTCATATGAGGTTTCTATTTCTTTATTTATTTGATTAATTTTTTCTGTATTTAAATTAATTCTTGGTACTTTATCATTTTTTTGTATAGAGTTATTTTCTATATCATAGACAATATCTTTGGATTGATTCGTTAGTATATTTTGGTAAGAATTTTCTTGTTTGGGAGAAATTATTTTGGTTATTATCCAAAATGCCATGATAAAGATGATTCCTCCTATTAGTATTGGTACCCACTTGGTTAAAATGATTTTTGATAGTTTTTCTCTTTCTTTGCCTACCAATTTAATCACCTTCTGTTTTGGTTCTTCTACTTACAGCAATTCCATCGCCAATTTCTAAAATTTGTGTTTCAAATGATGAATTTTTTTCTAAAAATTCTATATATGCTTTTATTTTTCTAACTAATGCTTTTAAGTTTTTACTTTCTATTTCTTCTTCATTTTTTTTGACTAATCCATGAAAAAATATGTTATCAGTAATGATTGTTCCATTTGGTAATAGATTGTGTTCAAATTTTTCGAAAAATTTTATATTTTGTGCCTTTGCTGCATCAATAAAAATTAAATCAAATTTATCTTTTAAGTTTACGAGTAAGGCATCATTATAAATTAAGTGAATTCTATCTTCTAAATCTAGTTTTTTGATATTTTTTAGAGCTTCTAAATATCTTTTTTCATCTCTTTCAATACTTGTAATTTCTACATCTTTATAGGATAAGGCCATTTTAATAGCTGAATAGCCAATTGCCGTTCCAATTTCTAACACTTGTTTTATTTGATGTTTGATTATATAGTTTGTGATATAACTTATTCCTTCATCAGTGATGATTGGAATGTTATTTTTATCGGCATATTCTTTGATTTGTTTGATTAGACCATATTGATTTACCATATCCATTCTCCTCTATCTTTAATTTCTTGTACTTTTTTTTGATGTTCTGATAAGGTTTTTGTATAATATATATTTCCTTTTTTATCAGCAACAAAATAGTAATATTCACTTATTGTTGGTTCTACTACTGCTTCTATACTTGATATACTTGGATTACAAATGGGACCAATAGGTAGTTTTCCTGCCATATTGATTGCTCTTGTATTATAGGGATTAATCGTTTCAAATTGTTCTTTTGTTAAATCACTTTTCATGGGATATTGTAGAGCATAATATGTAGTTACGTCACTTCCTAAATTCATCTTCGCTGTTAGTCGATTATTTAATATTCCTGCGATCATTTTCCTATTTTCTTTATTGGTTCCTTCTAATTCTACAATTGATGCTAGTGTTATTATTTCATGAATATTATTTTGTATTGCTTCTTTTTCTTTTTCTAGTTTATTTTTTGTTTCATTTAATAGAATTTCAATGATTTCATTCATTTGTACTTCTTTATTTTTTAGTTGAAATGTATCGGGTAATAAGTACCCTTCTAGTGGATAATATATTTGTTCATTTAAAATAGTATCTGTTAAAAACCAATACTTATCAATTAAGGTTTTTATATATTCTCTGTCTTGCATTATTGATATTGCTTCTTCGTAAGTAATATTTGTCTTTTTCGCAATGATTTCACAATAATCTGTAATTCTTTGTCCCTCTTTAAAGGTTATTGTTACTGCATCTGGATTATAATTATTTCCTTTTTCTAAAATGGAAATAATTTTTTTTAATGACATATTTTTTTTTAATAAATATGTTGATGCTTTTAAAGAACTTTTTCCTTGCATTTTTATATAAATTTGAAAAAATAATTGGTTTTTAATGATTTTTTTTTCTTTTAATAATTTTCCAATTTCTTTTGTACTAGTTCCTGGTTTTATCACCACTTCTATTTGAGCATTACTTTTTGAATTTACGGGACTCATCCAATAGATAATTGTTCCTGCTAATACGCATGTTATTGATGCTACTATGATTAAAATAATCAATAGTGGTTTTGGCCTTCTCCTTTTTATTGTCATAAATTACCTCTTTCAAAAAATAAAGAGCTATTGCTCGTTATTTTCTTCGTTTTGTTTATTTTTGATTTCTTCTTGTAATGTTTCTAGAATTGTTTCAATTACTTTCCATTCTTTATCGGTTTCAATTGCTTCTAATTTGCTTTTTGGATCTTTTGGATCATAAATTGATGCATATACTTCGATATTACCTGTTTCATCTTTTTTATTATCTGTATAGACAATATAATTTTTATTGGTTTCATCACTTTCAAATGTAAATAATACCTCATATACTACTTCTTTTCCACTTTCATCAATCATAGTAAATGTGCTCTGACTCATTTTTTTCTCTCCTATCTAAAAATGTTTGTAATATGATAGTTGCAGCTATGCTGTCAATTACTTTTTTTCTTTTTTTTCTAGACAATCCACCCTGTATTAAAATATTTGTGGCAGATTTAGTTGTTAATCGTTCATCTTGTAATTCAATTGGTATAGTCAAGTTTTCTTCTAGTTTCTTTTTAAAGTCTAAACTAAGCTTTCCTTTTGGACCAATAGTATTGTTCATATTTTTTGGAAATCCTAAGACAATTTTTTCTATTTTTTGTTCTTCGACTATTGTTTTTATTTTTTCTATTAATCGATCATACTCTTCATTATGTCTTATGATTTGGTAGCTACTGGCAATTTTTCCTTCTTTATCACTAATTGCCATTCCTAGTGTTTTACTTCCTAAATCTAAACCTAAATATTTCATTTGTTCTTTTTTTGAAATTCTTTTAATAAAACTTCTACAATTTTTGCACGATCGATTTCTTGAATTTTATTTCTAGCATTTTTATAACTTGAGATATAGCCTGGATCTCCACTAATTAGGTATCCAACTAATTGATTTATTGGATTATATCCTCTTTCTTCTAGGGCTTCATATACTTCTTGAATGGTTACTCTAATCATTTCTGTGTCGATTTCTTTTACATTAAACATAGTCGTTTTCTCTTGTGGCATAAAATCACCTCACTATTATTTATTTCATTTTATCATTTATTTGTGAGAATTACAATAATTTTTATGCTGCATATACAAAGGCCATATAAACTGTAAATGCTAAGAATATGGCTGTGATGATCCAACCGTTAATTTTTTCAAATGTAGTTGTCTTATCTTTTATTCCTAAAGCCATGGTAATTATTGCTCCCCCGATTAATCCTCCTATGTGAGCAGAATTATCTACTCCTTGTAAGATAAAGCCTAAACCTAAGTTTACAATAATTAAAGGAATAATTTGACTTTTTATAATATTTCCTAAAAATACTCGATAGTGATAGCCAAAGTATACAAGTGATCCCATTAGTCCAAAGATTGCTCCACTTGCTCCTATAGAAGCATAATCTCCTCCAAAAATCATTGAGAATAATGCTCCACTAATTCCACTGATTAAATAAATCATTAAAAATTTTGGTTTCCCTAGAAAGCTTTCTAATTGGCTACCAATGATGTTTAAAGCATAACAGTTAAATAATAAATGAAGTAGTCCCCCATGTAAGAAAATTCCTGTAATTAATCGGTAATATTGTCCTGCTCTTATACTAGGTCCGTGGATACAAAAGGAATTAATGATATTGTTATATTGGCCAAATAAAATTGGAACTAAATAAAAGATAATATTTATAGCAATTATTGTATAGGTTATTGTTGGAAACTTATTTTTGAATACTTTTTCTATTTTTTTAGCATCAATTTGATTATGTTTATTTATATCATTTGTTATTTTTACAAATAATTCCATTCCTTTTTCATTATATTTTAATTTTGTTGGTAAATCTGGAAAAACTTTTTTTACCATATCATTTTTATTCAAATCTGCTTCATCTTGAATTTTTACACATAATAAATTAGGATTATCATTTAATTCTTCTTTTACATTATCTCCTAAATCTAAAAAAATACTAAAAACATTCATGCTAAATGATAAAGTCTTTTTCTTTATTTTTTTTAAAATTCTTTGTGTTTTAAATTTATCAAAATGAAATTGTTCATCATTGTGAATATATCCTGAAACAATTCTTACTACTTTATAATTTTCTTCTAAATTTTCTAACCAAATTTCGTTTTCTACTCCTTGTAAAATAATTGGATTATAATTTTTTTCTGTAATGAAATAATGAAGTAATTTCATCACTATTATATTTTTGTCATCTAACAATATTTTCGTTTCCATTTCTTCCTCCTAAAAATACTAATATTATTATATACTAAAACATAAAATATGGAAAGAGGTGATTTTTTTGAAGTTTTTGGTTTTTATTCTTTGTTTTTTTCCTTGGTTTTTCTCATCCCTTTTTCCACTAGATTATTCTTATTATCAGCAATTAAAGTTACCTTTTTTTGCTCCTCCTTCTTATTTTTATGGGATTGTTTGGCCAATCGTTTATTTTTGTATTGCTCTTAGTATGACGCATATTTTTTTGAAATATTCATTTCGAAATATTCCTAAATCTTATCTTTATACTCTTTTGATTAATTATTTATTTAATCAGGGTTATTCGTTTGTCTTTTTTGGATTAAAAAATCCTTTTTTGGGATTTATATCTTGTTTAGGTACTTTTGTTAGTGGTCTGTTCCTTTACCAAGAAACATTTCAATTGAATGAAAAAAGTACTAAGTTGTTGGATCCTTATGTACTCTTGTCTTTATTTGCAACGATTCTTTCTTTAACTATTTATATTTTAAATACTTTATAATTTATAATAGTTGTTCAAAATATTGCCATGCATCAGGATTTTCATCAAATGGTTCAAATGTTTCATTTATGTTTACTCTAAATTGTGAGCCAGATTTTATTACTAATCCTCCAATTAAATTTTTTCCTTTGAATCGTTCTTCATTTATATATTTTCTTAAGGCTTTTGCTTTTTCTTGATCATCTGTTTTTCTATCTCCACCTTTTGTATCAAAAATACCAATTCTTCCATCTTTAAATCGAATTAAAAAATCTGGTTGAAAGGTAGAACCATTTTCTTTTTGAATACCAAAATTAGATTCCATATGTTCTTCTCCATTTTGCCATATCCATTCTACTGATTCTTTTTTGGAATTGATATAGTTCATAAAATCTATTTCTAATTGATTTGGATCTCCATTATCGTCTATTTTTATATATAGTGGTTGATATAGTGATAAGTCTAAGTTGTATTTTTGATGAGTTTTTGGATTATAATTTTTGGTAGATGAAATTTCCCATTCTGGATTAAACTTCTCTATGCTTTTTTTCTTTACTTCTTCTTCGTGAACTTGTTTATATGCCTTGGTAGCTTTATCTAAAATCATCTCAAATAGAGATTGATTTTTTACTATTATGTTTTGGATATATAATGATCCTCCTTTTACACAATTGATATTTAATTGTTTTTTAAAAGTAAAATAAATTGCCTGTTTTACGGGGGAAAGTGATCTTCTTGGAGCAAAGCCATTTAAATTATTTTTGATTATATTTTCAAATTGTGCTTCTAAATCATTTTCACTAAAATTTACGGAAAAAATATCTCCTTTGATTTCTTCTTTTAATGTATCTAATATTTCTGATGATACTTGTCCGTCTTTTATCATGGTATCCATTTTGTTAAAATCTGTTTTTAATCCTTTCTGTTTTAACTTTTCCATATTTTCATAATAATCTGGTAACTTTTCTTGGTTGATTTCAAAATATTGGCAAAAAATTTTTTCGAATGTAGGATAGAAACTCGAAGTGATATCTCCATTATCTATTCTTTGTTTATAGTATGATAGTAATTTTATGGGGTGGTATTTTTCTGAGCGATGGGATACTAAACTTTTTATAATATTTGGATTATAAATTTCTTTTTCTACAATAATTGATTGAATATTTGTATAGACATATGCTTTATTTAATTCTTCATGTAAATAGTGCTTAGCTTCTGGCATTCTTAGAATTCTACCTACTGTTTGAATTTCAAAAGTAGTACTTTTTATTTCTCTGAATTTTACTAAAATTTGTGCTCTAGGACAATCCCAGCCAGTATCAATTGCTTGTTTAAAAATTAAATATTCTATTTTACTATCTAACGGAAGAAGAGTATCAGATTCTGTATTTATTTTTTCATCGCTTAACCAAATGGCTAATTTAGAATTTTGTTCTGTAATTCCTTTTTCTCTTAGTATTTTGATCATAGCATTTTTTTTATCTTCTCCTGTATTAGAATTTGGAATTTGAATTAATACTAAGGGATTTATATTTGTATTTTCTTCTTGATAAGATTTTACTAATTCATTTCTTTTATTGATAGCGCTTTGAATAATTAATTTTTGAGAATCCATTTCATCTTCCATAATGTTTTCTATATCTGGATTAACGAGTACTTCTTTTTTGATCATTCCTTCTTCAATTACGTCGATTGCCTTTACTATAATTCTGCTATCACTATCCATTGTTAAAACAGGGGTTGCACTCATTTCAATCGTAATTTCTGGTTTTACAATTTTATCTCTAATTTCTAAGGCTCTTTCACTATTAGCACTGGCATGACTTTCATCAATGATCAAGATAATTTTTCTACCTATTCTTCTTGTTGCTTCTAGTACTTCAGGAAAATTATTGGTTTCTTGTTCTTTCATCGCTAGGTTTTTCCATTCTCCTGTTTTTTTGTCTTTTGATCTTATCTTTTCCCAATTTAAAAATACAATTTCATTTTGTTCTAGTCTTGTTCTAGAACCAAAAAAATCATCTTCTAAAATTGAACAGTTTATTGAATCACTTATATTTTGTTTTACACTTTTCATACTTTGGCGATGAAGTTCTCCTTTTCCAATACTAACCCATAAAAAGCAAAGATCATCATTTACTTCTTTAATTAAATTGTTGATATATTGAGTGGCCATAAATGTTTTTCCCGATCCAGTAGGAGATGCAAAAACAATTGTTTCATTTCCTTCTTCTTCTAAAAATTCTTTTGTTCTTTTGATTAGTTTATCCACTGCAATTTCTTGATATCTTTTTAACTCTTTCATTACTGATTCTCCCTACTCATTTTTACTATTTTCTTATATAGTTCTACTATTTTATATGGAATTGGTTCTATTTTATAATTAGAGATATTTTGAAAGTTATTTTTATCAACACTATCTCCTAATGTAAATTTATAAATTGTTTTTGATCCTTTTAGATTTTCTAATTCTTTGATAAATTCTTCTTCTTTTTCTCCAAATAATGAGTAATATACACATGAATATTTTGTTTTATTTTTATTTGTATAAATCTTGTATTCATCTGTTTTTTTATACTCAATAAAATTATTATCTTTTATGCATAACATTGGAATACATTTTTCTGTTAAATCAAAATATAATTGATCTCGATTGTTGCTATTTTCTACAAAATTACATTGATAATATTTTAGACTTCCTCCTAAAGCTTGAAACTCTTTATATCCATTCATTACTTTTTCTAATCTTTTTAAAGTAATCTGTTCACAAATTTTTCCTTCATTATTTGTACATAAAATAAATTGTCTATTTCCTCCATCTTCTTTGTTTAATTCTAATACAGCTTGTCCTGTTGTCCCTGATCCGGCAAAAAAATCTAAAATAATCGCACTTTTATTATTATGGGTTACGCTATCGATTAAGAATTTAATTAATTTTGTTGGTTTTGGATAACTCATCGGATTGATTCCATCAAATAAATATTTTAATTCATTTGAAGCATCTGTATTGGTTGCCATTTTATTAATTAATTTTGATTGAAGATTTATTGGTGGTTTAATTTTAGCAGATACATTTCCTTGATAACTTAGGGTTGCTCTTAATGTTTTTATACTTTTAAAATAAATAATTGCCCCTTCTTTGATTGCTTGATCAATTTTTTCTTGCCCCCATTTAAATCTTCCTATCATTCTGATATCTTTATCTGGTATTCCATCAATGACATCTATGTCATCTAATAATTCAACGGTAAGTTCTGCGTTCCCATAAACTCCTTTTTTTAAATATCCTGTATATCCATTTCCAATATCTACATTGTTTTTATTAAAGGTTCTTTCACATCGTTTATTTGGTAAATTTAACATTTCAATTGCTTTATTGGTATCCGTGTATCCACCAAAAAAATTTACTGAGTCATCTCTTTTATATACTAAGATATATTCTGTTACATTAATTAATTCTTTGGTTAAAAATGAAGGCTGGGTTTTTTTATGCCAAATGATATTTCCAATAAAATTTTTGGGATTAAAAATCTTATCACATAATAATTTTAATTGTGCTTGTTCATTATCGTCTATACTAATAAAAATAATTCCACCTTTTTTTAATAGTTCTTTCGCTAATTTTAATCTTTTTTCCATAAAATTTAACCATTTACTATGTTTATATCCGTCTTCTATATCTACAAAACGATCATTATACATAAAATCTTTATTTCCTGTATTATAGGGAGGATCAATATAAATTACATCAATATTTTCTCGATGAGTATAATTTAGTACGCTTAAGGAATGAAAATTATCCCCTTCAATTAATAGATTATAGTTCTCATTATTATTAATTTCTTTATCTAATATTTCTTTTAAGATTGGAATTTTTTTATCACATTCTTCTACAATTTTTTCTGGTTCTTTTTCTCTATCCCAAACTAAGCCATATTTACCATTATTATTTTCGTTTTCTTCTAATAACTCAATTAATTGTTCTTTGGTTAATTTATTATAATCCATTTTATCCCTCCATTTTAAATTGGAATTTTTCTTTCTTTTATTATATCAAAATTTATTAGGATTCAAAATATCTTTTGGTTCGGTTGTACATTTCCTGTTTAATTTTTGGAAAATCTTATTTATTTGTTTATTTCATTCTCTACTTTTTTGTTGTTTTTTATTTATTCCTTTTCCTATATAATAAAAAATACATCCATTTTTAAGATGTATAATTTTTTGATTCTATTGATTTTTCAATTTCTTATCAAGAAATGAATGAAAAATGGATTATTTTAAAATTAAGTTATTTATTTGAACAATTCCTTTTATTTTATATTACTTTGTTTATTTCAATATCTTATTTATATGGATGATTATTGACTAATTGAATATTTTTTTAAAGCTATAAATTAGTCCAAATCCACTTACTACTATTATTCCTAATATTGTAAATATATTAATATCTGAAGTATTTGGATTATCTTCTGTATTAGCAGCTAAGGTGTTTTTTGCTATTGTTGGAGACCATACTTCTTTTTTATCTCCTACTGATAATAAAGTAATTTCAGTAGGATCTACTTCAATAATAACATACTGATCGTTAGTATTATTTTCATCCCAATCAAATGAATATTTATATGTTAATACTTTACCTTCTAAAAGAGCTTTTTTTAAATTATTAGGTGTAATTCCTACATAATCTTTATAACTTTTAGCACTAATTAATGTTGTTTTATTATCTGGTGTTGTTACCTTAAATTTGGAGTTTCCTTCATCTGGTTCAGTTATTTCAAAACCAATCCAAGCAGCTGGTCCAGGTCTAGCTCCGCCTGTGGCATCAGGATCTTCTGGTAACATTTGGAATGTTGCAGCAGAATATCTAATTGTTGTTGTATCTCCTTTAGTTTCTATCGTTCCTTGGCCTTGAGTAAGAGAATCTCCTGCTTTTTTTGTAATATCTGTGACCGTTCCATATGTACTATCTGCAAAAACATTTGGTATGCTTGTAATAGCTATTAATATAACTATCATAGAAAATATCATTTTTTTCATGATTATACTCCTTTTTTCATAAAATAATATATATCCATATTTTTTCACAAATGATAATTTTAATTTAAAATGAGGTGAGTTAAAGTGAAAAAATATATTAAAATAGAAGAATATTTTGAGACACAATCATTTGATAGTTTTAATAAAAGTAAGAAAAGTACAATACTATTTTCTATTTTTTTTATATTATGTCTTATTATTATTATCTTCTCACTATATAATATATTTCATTGGTTTCAAGATAATTCCAATATTAAAAAAATAAAGTCGGAAATTAGCGATAATATTCATTTAAATCAAATTATTGATAAAGGAGAATTTGTTAATCCAGATAGTGATCTAAATAGTAATTATTGGTATTATGTAAAATTTCCTTTTTATGAAGTTAATTTTTCTATTCTTTCTTCTAAAAATAGTGATACAGTAGCATTTATTCACATAAAAAATACTAATATTCATTATCCTGTTGTTCAAGCGATGGATAATCAATACTATCTTAATCATTCTTTTTATCGAGAATTTAATCATGCAGGTTGGATATTTATGGATTATCGTAATAATATTGATTGTTTGAGCGATAATACTATAATATATGGTCATGGTAGACTTGATAAAACTTTGTTTGGTTCTTTGAAAGATATGCTTTCCAGTAATTGGCAAAATAATAAAGATAATTATGTTATATGGTTATCTACTTTAAAAGAAAATATGATATTTCAAATATTTTCAATTTATACTATTCAAAGTGAAAAATATTATATAACAACTGATTTTATCGATCATGCTACTAAAAAAAAATGGCTTAATGTCATGAAAAAAAGAAACATTTCTTCTATTGATACAACAGTTGGAGTAAATGATAAAATTTTGACGTTATCTACATGTCAAAATAATCAAGGTGGGCGAATTGTTATTCATGCAAAATTGATAAAAAAGCAGTTGAGAAAAAATATTTATTGAACAAACTCTCAATTTATCCTTCTTATCAATTCTTTATCTTATTTTTCTTTGGTTGGTGATTCAAGTAAGTATACTTTTTTATTAGTAAAATCTATTTGTATATCTGTACCAAGTGGTAATATCCCAATTGGATAAGCATGTCCTATATTAACATTATATAATATTGGTAACTCTTCCTTATTAAATTCTTTTAAAACTTTTTTATAAACTTCTTTATACTCTTCATAATATTTTTCATCTTGCGGTTTTCCAACTATAATGCCTTTAATAACATCAAATATTCCTTGAACACCTAAGTTTCTTAAATAATAAGTTACTAAATCAGGACTTGGCTTTTCTTCACTTGTTTCTAATAACAATATTTTATCTTTCCATTCAGCTTTAGTTGGCCATATTTCTGTTCCAATTACCATTGGAAAGACATCAATACATCCACCTAGTAATTTTCCAGTTATAATACCTGATCCCTGTAAAATTTCATATCCATGTTCCTCTGGTAAAGTTTTTTTAGCAACATTCATATTTTCTTCTTTCCATGAAACAAAATCATTTGACCAAACTTCACTTGATTTTATTTCATAATTTTCACAATTATTAAATAAGATATCTTCTACTGCTTGTCTTGTATAATCAAACATTTTTACATATTCACCAAATTCACACATTATTGATGGTCCATAAAAAGATACTATTCCAGCTTTATTCATCATTAAATGATTAACTGTAGTATCTGAATACCCCATAAATATTTTGGGATTATTTCTTATCACATCATAATCTATATATGGTAATAATCTTATAGAATCATCTCCACCAATAGCACAAAAAATTCCTTTTATTGAATCATCTTTAAATGCATCCATTAAATCTTTTGCTCTTGCTTCAGGATATTCATATATGAATTTACTACCTTTTAAAGCATTTGGCATAGCAACAACTTCTAATCCAAATTCCTCTTCTAATCTTTTTTTAGCAATATAATATTTATGAATAAATTTATCATCGCCTAACATCCCACTAGACAAACTAACAACGGCAATTTTATCTCCCTTTTTTAACATTTCAGGTTTTATCATATTTACCACTTTCCTTTATTCATTTATATTCATTAGTATATCATTTTTCACTTTATCATAATAAATAACATGTTCTATTGTTTCTTTTACTTCATTTATTCCTATTTCTTGTTCTTCTTTTGTATCACAATCAATCATTAATGATCTTTTTATATTAAATTCTAACCATTCAAGTCTTCCATTATTTGCATAATAAATACTTTCCCAATCTACATTTTTATCTAGTTTAGTATTATCAAAATATGCTTTAAAGAATGTTTTGAATAAATCAAAATTAATATTACACTTTTCATAACCAGACCAACATAATGCTAGTTCATATAATTCTAAATATGGATTAGAATAACCTAGACATTCTAAATCAATTAATTTATAATCATCATTTAACCACATTACATTTTTAGAATCCATATCATTATGACAAATAGAAAAATAATTTGGTAAATTTTTAATTGCTTTATTACCTTTATTCATACTATCATTTAAAATATCTAATTTATCATATATTAAATCATATATTGGTGATTTCTTTTCTTTGGATAAATTAATATAATATTTGAAATCTATATTTTTTTCATTATCACTAAATTCTTTATTAACTAAATCAATATTATGAATTTTTGCAAGTACTTTACCCATTTCTTGACAATGGTATTTTGTTATTTCACCGTCTTTTAAAGATTTACCATCATACCACTCATATACATAAAAGTATTGCCCAGCAATTTCTTGCATTTTTTTATCATTAAATATTAGTGAGTAAACTGCTTTAATACCATTTTCTTTTAATATTTCTTCATACTTATCAGCCCTATTAAAATTACTCATTGCAGTAGGTCTTTTCATTATGTTAGGATTTAACAATTTAACAATATATTTTCCTTTATCAGTAACTATCTTAAACATCCTATGTGTTAGACCACCAGTTACCTTTAAAGGTTTTTCAATTATATTTCCTAAATTAAGTTCTCTAACCATTTTGTTAAAAAATAAATTTATATTCATATCTATTCACATTCCTTATATTTACATTGTTTTACTTTTCATAAATTTTATTTTCTATTAAAAACATATTCGTTCTTAACAAATGATTCACTATTCATCATCTTCTAAAAAAAGTTAACCATCTTCTCATAATTATCTTGACTATTTAGACAAGTATCTATTAAGTAACTTTTTTCACCATTTGTTTTATGCTCTTTCATACCTCTTACTCTGAACATGATCATTTTTCCTATACGACCATTTCCATCTTGAAAAGGATGAATACTCTCAAATCGAACATGGAATCCAAATATGAATTCCATTTCCTGATCTACTGCGTTCTATAGCAATTGGTATTTTATATTCATCACAGATACTAGCGAATGCTAATACGTCATTTTTAATATCATTATTAGTATTTTTATTATCAAAATCTAAAGATAGAAAGTAGCAAGTATCATTTTCTAATAAAGGATAAATTCCTATTGGATTATTTCCATACATGTGATTATAGATAACTTCCTTTGATAAAGGCTTATTTTCCCTGTACTGGCAATTCTTACATTTTTTGCCCATCGTTTTATTGCATACACCTTGCTTCCACTCATTTACACATGCTGGGATATAATATTTAATTTTAGGATTATTTTTATCTATTGATAAATATGGATAAACATCATCTCTACCTCTAAAGTAATTCATAAATACTTTGACTTTTTCTTCTCTAGTTAAAGATAATTCAGTGTCATTAATAATTGGTTTATTCAACTTATCTTTTAATTCTTCAATTTCAATTTTCAATTTTTTTATTTCTAATTCTTTCTCATATATTAAATTTACAATTTCATTATTGTTCATGAGTTATACCTCAACTAATTCTAATGATGAAATAAATCTCAA